>JACCSL010000561.1 GCA_013812995.1 Ardenticatenales bacterium
GATCAGTTGGCTCACCGGAACCGTCGCCTCGGCGGGTCTGCAAATGCCCGCGCAGCTGGACCTGCCGGGTATCTTCAGCCTGGTGATGCAGGTATTGGGGCTGACCTACCAGAACATCAGGACGCAGGTGGTGCGGGGCCTTGGCCCCCAGGGCGAAACCCTGGTGGGAGGGTTAGAAAAGACGTGGGATGTCTTCCAGATCTTCCAGCAGGAAGGGATCGCCGGACTCTGGAAGTACTTCAAGGACATGGTCGGCGACCTCAAGACGATGGTCATCGAAGAGATCAAGAGCATGGTGACCAACGAGGTCATCAAGGCGGGCATCAACTGGCTCATGGGCATTCTGGGCGGTCCTGTCGGGGCATTCATCAAGGCGGTGCAGGCCATCATCAGTGTGGTGACCTGGTTCATCAACAATGGCAGTCGCCTGATGTCGCTGGTGAACTCGGTGATCGACTCCGTCTCCGCCATCGCCAACGGCGACATCGGTGGCGCGGCGGCACACATCGAGAACTCGCTGGCCCAGTCCGTGCCGATGGTCATCAGCTTCCTCGCCGACCTGCTCCACCTGGGCGACATCTCCAAGAAAGCTCAGGATATCTTCAAGAAGGTCCGCGCCCCCATCGAGAAGGCCGTGCAGTGGCTCATCAAGCAGGCCAAGGCCATGGCCAAGAAGATCATGGGCCTGTTCGGCGGCGGGAAGGACAAAAAGAAGCCAGGGGATGGTCCAGACGAGCGAAGTACAGAAGAAAAGCAAAAAGACCTTGACCAAGCTGTTGGAAAAGCGGAAAGGTTGCTGGATGCACCTGATGCGCGCGCCGAGAGTGTTAGAAAACAGCTACCATCCATTAAAGAAGCACATGGCCTGACTAGCCTAGAACTCATAAAAACAGAAAAAGATAGTTATTACGTACATGGCAAGGTCAACCCAGAGAAGAAATCAAAGGAAAAAATATTTGAACTGGGTGGCCTGAAGTTAACTGGCGAGGAAATCTTGTTGATGATTCGCCGTGTTGCGACACGTATATCTGAAGATGAGGAAGTCAAGGACGCACAAAAACGCGTAAAGGCTTCGGAAATCGTTTCAACTGAAGTCAACTCGAAAGAAACAACTGCCACAACGGGTGTGGATAGACTCGGACGGGCTAACAATTTGATTGCGGAGGGTAAACGTAAACCAGGAGCCTATGAAAAGGTAAACACGGGCGTTGACGCCGAAGGGAACCCAATAATAGTATCCAACCAACAATCACCAATGCCTTGGTCTGGACAAGCTCCCGTTGTTAAGTCTGAAGGAGGTGGAGCTTACTCAGATTATGCTGCAAAGATGAAGAAGAGTGGTAAGAGTCCTCAGGTGCTCGCCCAGGCAATTCAGCAATTTATAAAGACTGGCAAAATAGAACCCGCTTTCCAACAAGAGAGTCAGCTAATTGCTGAATTAGCTGATCTAATGGTATGTATTGAGGGAAGAAGAACACCTTCCGCTACCGTTGCTACAGCTATGTGTTTGGAGCTTGCCTCGTCCCCCGACTTAGATCCCAAAGCTAAAAACGGTCAGCCTTTGTCATGGCAGAAAACCCTTGAACGCCACCCCATGACCGTTGATAGAGCAGAAAAAATCTCTGACGGTGTAAACACGGATTTGGGATATGATGGCTCAAATGGCAATCCTGATTTTCGTAATAAACCGGAACGCAAAAAAGAGGCGACAGAAGCTGAAATTGAGCAAGCCCAAAAGACAGAAATTGCCCTGGCTGTTGACTGGGTAAAAGCTAAAATGGCCGACGAGGAAATCGAAAAATTCAAAGATAAACAATCCCTGGAAACATTTGTTGAGACCCAGATACGTCAGTTCTACGGTATGAAAACTAAAAGGAAGAGATGATGAGCAAGCAAAAATTTTCCGTCCTAGTTATTAAAGAGGGAACTAAAGAAAAATTTTTGCGAATTTTTCAAAAGAACGATTGGCTGTTAACTGGGGAGGAGCAAAGGACTGACGAGAAACCTTATGAGATCATATGGAGAACAGATGACAGCAAATCCACTGTACATTACATTCAAGATCACATAATGGAGCGCAATTACTTTATAATTAAAGGAGAAAATATTGCGCAAGTCAAAGATGATATTTTAGACATGTTTAGTCGCTATTTATATACTGAAGATGAAATTTTCGAGATGTGGAAAAAGGCTAAGAGCCAAGAGGAAAAAATTCGGGCAATCTACTATGTGGGAGTCGCTGCACCCTCAGAGCCTGATTCTCGACTCCTAAACATATTCAAAGAAGCATTTGGCGACCCTGATTCTGAAGTGCGTTTAGCTGCTGTATGGGCAGTCAGTTATGTGGATTGGCATGAGGTACAAAAACTTGTAAAGGACGCAAGCATCTCAGATAGTAATGAAGAAGTACGAGACACGGCTGCAACTTTAATGAAAAGCTATGAGCGGGGAATTGGAATGTAAATGCCCAATCCCTCTCTTAACACTCCTTAACCTCCCCTTAACCTCCCTAAATCCCCGTTAAGCCTCAATTAACAACGTATTGCTATGCTCCGCGTCGAAGGGTGCCAGGTGACAGCCGTAGCGTGTTGCGTTGGTGATAAAAATGAGGAGTGAAGAACAGGGCTGTGGCTGGATGCCGCGAAGTAGGCTTCATCGGTAAAATAACGCAGAGCATGGACACTTCTCCATGCTCTCTTCTTTTTGTGGAGGAAACTATGAGTAACAAGTCACCGTCGGTGACGGACCCCTTGCGGGTGCTAGTGCTCTGCACGGGGAATTCCTGCCGCTCCCAGATGATGGAATTCTTCCTGAGACGGCATGGAGGCGCGCGGGTCGAGGTGGCGAGCGCGGGTAGTGAGCCGCACGGGGTCAACCCGCTCACGATTCAGGTGATGCAGGAGGTGGGAATCGATCTGAGCGCGGCGCGCTCGAAGCATCTGAACGAGTTTATCGGCCAGCCGTGGGACTACGTGATTACCGTGTGCGACAACGCGGCGGAGCAATGCCCGATCTTCCCCGGCC
>JACCSL010000576.1 GCA_013812995.1 Ardenticatenales bacterium
AGCGCTGCCGCGCTGCGTCAACCGGCAGCCTCTCCAGAGCCATCTCGGCGGATGAGGCAAAGGTAGTCGCCAGCGCGGCGGGACCGACCCCCGCACGTTGTGCCAGCGTAGGACTCTCATCGTCCGCCACCGCGATGGTGCGCTGGAGCCAGGCTCCTGATAGCCCCTCGTAGGCGAGGGTTTTTTCCACTACGGCTGCCACTTCTTCTGCACTCCGCGCCGGGATGCGCCCCAGAATCAGGTCGGGTAGTCGATCTTCCCCATGCACGAGGGTATACTGATGGTCGCTCGCCGTTTCCCCCATCCACGGGTCTACGTGGGCCAGGAAAGGCGGAAGCGGGTGCGGGATATGATCAAAGCGATCTCCGCGAGGGTCATAGCTGCCATCGCCGACCAGCAGGACATAGCTGGGGGCCGGGGCGGGCCACCGGGCAAAGGTCTCCGCCAGGAAGGCGCGGATCGCAAGCGCCGTTGGGCGACCGTAGCCCCAGCCCTCGTAGATGGCCTGGAGATCGACCAGGCGCACGCGCATTCCCTGCGCGCTCCGCCGAGCCACGAGGGGTCTCAGCGCCTCGTGGAAGGGAGCCGGGGCAATGATGATGAAGTCTGCGCCTGTCCCAGCCTCGACGGGCGGCAGCGCCCGGCCAATGTGAACGGGCTGCTGAACCCCCAAGGGAGAGGCGACGTGATAGCGCCTTGGGCCTGGCCGCGCATCGGCAAAATAGACGCTGCCCGCCTCGGGGGAGGGAAGTTGGGTTTCGGCGGTGGTTTGGGCACTGTGCGCCCCCGTACCGCCCGACATCACCGGCAGGAGCAGGTCATAGCGCGGCGTCGTCTGCGCCCCCGACAGCCAGATAGGGGTCGCTGGCTCTGTGACATCCAGCAGAATCGCCTCCCCCCCGGTGATCTCGCCAATCCGGTAGCGGGCCGCCTCAGTCGTTCCAGCAAAGGTTAGAGCCCCCGCCTGAGCCTGGAGCTGCCTGGTGTAGCTCACGGTGCCCTCATCCAGGTACGTTCCATCAACGACTCCCTCCGGCAGGGCGCTCCGCAGAAGCAACTCGTTTGCGCCCGCTTCAAGAACCCCCGCCGGAACCGCCAGGGTCACGCTGTGCGGGGCAATGCCACGCCACCGGATTTCGCCCAGAGCCTGACCGTTGAGGTGCACCGCCAGAGCGTGGTCACCCGAGCTGATTCCCTGGAAGGAGAGCGTCAGCGTGCCGGGAGCACTCTGGATGGCACCGGGTAGATAGATGGAGATCCTGGCATCGGTGCGCGGCGGGAAGGAGAGTTCCCGCAGGTCCTGCCAGAACCAGTAATCGCCGCCAGAACCAGGATAGCGCGACTCATAAATCTGGCGCGGGTTGAGTTGAATTGTGTCAGTGCTGCTCTGGAGCAACGGCTGGGCTGCCGGAGCCGCCAGCGTCACCGTAGCGACCCGCTGGCCCGTCTCGTTCTCTGGAGCCAGCCACAGTTGCACGGTATCTGTCTCCCGGAAGCGGTCCAGCTGTGGCTCGACATAAAATTCGAGCGTGTCCCCAGATGTGAGAGAACCCGTTGCGCGGGAGAGACGCAGCGCAAGCTCTGTGCCCCCCTGCGTGAGGCGCAGGCGAGCCGCTTCCACCTGCTCCAGACGAATCCCCGCCGCGAGCAGGTGACTGCCGAGGACACGGTACCACCCCGCCTCTCGAACCTCGAAGTGGCCCAACAGCACGCCACTCGCTGCCTGCCTCTCCAGGCGTTGGTCAAGTCCACTCTGTCGCCATTGCAGTGCCTGCGAGGGGTTTAGCAGGATGTTGGACTCCAATAACACGCGCTCTACCGCCGTCAATGCCGTTATCGGGGCCATGCTATGGGTTGAGGGGAAAAGCGAACCCCCTGAGAAGCCAATGTGAAGCTCAAGGCTATGCACCGCTGCGGCATCGACCCGTTCCAGGCGGGCCACAGGGATATGGCCCACATAGCCCTGCTCCGCCAGCCGGAGCGTGGCAGGCAGGTCGAGCTTTGTTCCAGGGGGCAGCGTAATCAATGCCCCTGATATCTCGGCGGGCCAGTATAGATCAAGACCCACTGCATCAGCGTGTAAGAGTTGGATGATTGGGGGAGGGGCGGCTTGGACTACCCCTCTCGTATTCAATCCCATGACCAGAGCAAAGGCGACCAGCAGACCCATCCAGCGTGTGTACAACAACGATGACCTTCCCCTCATAATAGATAGCAATCTTGAAAAATTGTAACGAAGTTCGGGCTCTCTGGCAACACCCACAGAC
>JACCSL010000597.1 GCA_013812995.1 Ardenticatenales bacterium
CTCGTGGCTCATGTTCGCCAGGAACTCGCTCTTCATCTGCGAGGCGCGGCTCAGCCCCTTATTGGCTTCCTCCAGCGCGTCCGTCTTGAGATGCAGCTCCTCAATCAGCCGTGCATCCTCGATGGCGCTGGCCGCCTGGTGGGCAAAGATTTCCAGCACCTGAATCTTTTCCAGCGTCGGGCGCTGCCGGTCCACAGGGTCATCCACGCTGAGATGGCCCAGCGGCCCGGTGTATCCGATGATGGGAATGACCAGGAGATCATCGCTCTGCCATTCCCAGGGCTTGCGCTCGCCCATCTCGGTTCGCACGAGCCGCTCATCGCCTTCCGGGTAGGAAAGTTCCTCGCCGCGCACAAAGTAGCTCTGGCTGATCCGGTACTGCTCTTCCTCCCAGTGGGCATTGCTGGCCGGGCGCGGCGGCATCAGGAGGATGCTCTCTCGGAGCCCCTCGTCATCCGTGGCGACTGCGACAGGCGCAGACGTTCCAGTGCTGAGGTCCAGCATCGCCAGCAGGACGGTGCGCCACCCCAGGGTCTGCTGCACGATGTCGGTGATCTTCTGGAGCATCAACTCCAGCTGCTGCTGGCGGCGCAGATCCTGTGTCACCTCCAGAATCTTGGTGAGCTGCTCGGCGCGCTGCTGGGCGGCGTGGAAGAGATGCGCGTTGTCTATCGCGATCCCTAGTTGAACCGCGAGGTTCTGCATGATGGAGACATCGTTATTGATGAAGGCGTTGTGATGGCGCTCCTGAATATCCAGGACACCCAGCACCCCATCCTTCCCGAGGATCGGCACGGCCAGTTCGGATTGCGTGTCAGGGAAGACGGAGAGGTAATGCGGGTCCGACAGGACATCGTTGGCAACGTAGGGCTGACCCGTTGCGGCCACATGGCCGATGATTCCCTCCTGGCCGATGCGCTGCGTGCCACTGTGTAGCGACGAAGCCTCCGGGTTGGAGGAAGCCTTCATCACGAACCAATCGCCCTCCAGCAGGCCGATATTCACGATGGCATAACCGAAGCGCTCGGCGACGCCCTGCACTGCCTCCTTCATGAGCATGTCGGCATTCAGGATGGCGGCGAAGCGACGATTGAGGTCGTTCAAAAGCGCCAGTTGGCGGGTGCGGCGGCGCTGGTTGGAGAGCAGCCGCGCATTTTCCAGCGCGCTGGCTCCCTGCTGCGCAAAGAGGGTGAGCAGCCGCGTGTCAGCGGGCTCAAAGCCGTGCTGGTTGGCGCGGCGCGCGATTTGCAGCACTCCCAGCACCTCGTTTTCCCAGATGAGCGGCACTGCGATCAATGATCCTTCCGCTTCCGTGCCCGTACTACCATTTCCGGCGTCGGCTGGGAGCGCATTGGCGATCAGTGGCTCAGCCGTCTGTGCGACTTGCCCTGCTACCCCCTCGCCGAAGCGGTAGGCCAGCTTCGCCCCCTCATGGGCTGTGTTGAAGGAGGAGACCACCTTCAGGGTCCGGAGGGTATGGTCCGCCAGGAAGAGCGTCGCGCTGTGCGCTTCCAGGAGCTCGGTGGCGCGCTGGACCAACTGCTCGTGCAACGAGTCAGGGCTCTGCTCCCCGGAGAGGCTCAGGGCGCTGTTGTAGAGGGAGGTCAGCTCCTTGACCCGTTTCTGGCTATCACTGTAGAGGCGCGCATTTTCCAGCGCGATGACCGCTCGATTTGCCAGAGACTGGAAGACCTCCTCCATATCGGAGGTAAAGGAGTTGCGGGTGGTGCTGTCCAGGCTCAGCGCCCCGATGACATTGTCCCCGACCATGAGCGGGACCACCATCAACGAGCGCACATTCGACCCAAGATCGATAAAGTCGGGATCCTGGGCGGTGTCGGAGAGGGTGACAGGTTTCCGCGTTCGTACCACACGCCCCGCGATCCCCTGATCAATGGGCATTCCCATCGAGGGGTCCAGGGGGCGAGAGGTATCGGAGAGGGCGATGGGGATCAGCCGCTTGCCACTCTCGTCAATGAGATGAATGAGACCCTTTTGCGCGGTCGGGAAGGTCTTAACTGTCTCGTTCAGGATGGCACGTAGCACCTCCTGAATATCGAGGCTGCTGTTGACACTGCGGCTGACCTCGTAGAGCGCATTCAATTCTCGCAGGCGGCGCGAGAGTTCATCGTTGAGCGCCTGTAACTGATCGTCGCGCCCCTTCAGCGACTCCACCATCTGGTTGAAAGTCCCAGCCAGGGCGACCAGATCACTGGGGGCCTGCTGAAGCTGAATAGAGGTGAACTTGCCCTCGGCGATTCGCTGCACCCCGCGCCGCAATTCCTGAATCGGGCGGCCAAGCATGTACATCAGGATAGAACTGGCGATAAGGGCCGCGATGGCCGCAACAAGGGTGATGATGGCGATCTGGGGTACGGCTATGCCCATGATCCACGATGCGATGATCACTGGAACAATGATAGCAACGTAGCCCAGGAAAACTCTGAAGCTCAATCGCATGCTGAGAGAGTCTCCATCTATCTGTAGTGGTATATTGAGAGGAAAAAGAGCAACAGCCTACATTATCTATCAGAAAGTGTACATGACGCAACTAGGGGAGGGCAACTTCTCAGGGCGAGCAGAATTGAAGGGGCTCGGAAGGCGTGCTACCATCGCACCCCTTGAGGATAGAATCGAGACCGATTGATATGGATGAATTGATTTTTCTGGTAAACCCGACTGCCGGGGATGAGGGCGGGCAAGTGGCCTGGCCCAAGATTGAAGCGGTCCTGCGCGAGGAAGGGGTGCCCTACCGGGTCGAGGCCCCTGCTAGCGCCGAGGAGATGACCGCGCGCGCCCAGGAGTGGGCCTTGTACCCGGTGCGTGCCCTCGTGGTCGTAGGGGGCGATGGAACGGTACAC
>JACCSL010000603.1 GCA_013812995.1 Ardenticatenales bacterium
CCTTATGGCTGGCAGGTGCTGGAAGCAGGGGAATGACATGATAAAAGAAAAGCGTTTTACCATGTGGAATATAGACGAGGCTATGCCTCATCTGCCGCTTGGTCTGATCCTTGATTGGAACGCAGGAACTTTCATCGTAGAGAGAGACAATCGCATTTTTCTGCGAGGCTGGCTCCCCAACTCAGAGATACCCACGCGCCGCCACCCTAGAGGGAACGGAGACCCTGTCCAATTTGAGTGGTCGAATGGGTTGCATTTGGAACTGGAGATCCTTCATCAAGGGTTTACTTTCCACTGGCGAAATGCTGAAGGCGAAACTGTAGAAGTTGGCTTTGACCTGGCCTCGGGCGGGCATTGGTATGGCGGGGCGGAACTGGTGCGCCAGCATTGGCCGCTGGAGACACTACGCTGGGAAATGGCTCCCTATATCGTCACAGATAATGGACCGACTGGGCTGGGTAATGTGCTTCATCCAATGTGGACGACCTCCTCCGGGGCGGCAATCGCCGTAGACCCTCTGCTCGCCATTGATGTTGGACTCAACGCCCCGTACGAGGTTCCGCCCCCACGCGAGTGGCCGATGGGCATCGGCAATAGCTCACCGATTCTCTTCCCGCTCGTTGACACGGAGGGGGAGGGAGATGGTCGGCTGCGGCTACGCGGTCAGGGTGAGTTAAACTATAATTTGTTGATCCGTGACAACCCCGCAGGCGCGCAGCAGTCGTTTCTCGACACTCTCGCCAAACCGCACCGCACCCCACCCGCTATCATGTTCGAGGCTCCGATCTGGACGACCTGGGCGCGGTACAAGATGAGCATCAATCAGAAATGGGTGCTCCAGTTCGCGGATGAGATCGTCGCCCACGACTTTCCCCACTCGCTCATGGAGATCGACGATAAGTGGTCGAGCGGCTACGGAGAATTGGAGTTCGATCCAGTCAAGTTCCCCAACCCCAAAGCGATGGTCGCGCGGCTGCATGAGCTAGGTTTCCTGGTAACACTCTGGGTCATGCCCTTCGCGGTGGAGGGCACCGCGGCCTTCGAGGAGGGGCGGCAGCGCGGCTACTGGGTGAAGAACAGCGCTGGCGAGCCGGGCTTTTTTCGCTGGTGGCAGGGGCAGGGCGTGGCGCTGGATGTCACCAACGAGGAGGCCGTCGAATGGTATCTGGCGCGGCTGCGCTCCCTGCAAGCGCGCTACAGCATTGACGGCTTCAAGTTCGACGCGGGCGAGCCTTGCTTCCTGCCTGAGAATTTCCGAACCGCGCTGCCCATCACCCCGAACGAGTACACCACGCTCTGGGTCGAGCGCATCGCGGCGCAATTCCCCCTCCTGGAGGTGCGCTCCGCCTACTGCAACCAACATCTCCCCATCGTCGTGCGCGAGTGGGACCGCTACTCGACCTGGGGGCTAGACAACGGGCTCCAGAGCATTGTCACCTCGGCGCTCACGCTGGGCGTGCTCGGCTATCCCTTCATCCTGCCGGACATGATTGGCGGGAATGGCTACGGCGAGCACCGCCCCAACAAGGAACTGATGATTCGCTGGGCGCAGGCCAACGCCCTGATGCCCGCCATGCAATTCTCCATCGCCCCCTGGGACTTCGACGAGGAAACCGCCTGGCTATGTCACCGCGCCGTGCAGTGGCACAGCCAGGCGCTGCCTACCATCCTGAGACTCGCGGAGGAGGCGACGCAGAGCGGCTATCCCATCGTGCGCCCCCTCTTCTGGCTCGCCCCCGACGATGCCGAAACCTACGCCATCGGGGATCAGTTCGCGCTGGGGCAGGAGATGATTGTTGCCCCCGTCATGCAAGAGGGAGCCAGGGCACGCGACCTCTATCTGCCCGCTGGCCTCTGGCGCGATGTCCTGCGCGGCGATATCGTGGAGGGTGGGCGCTGGCTGCGCGGCTACCCGGCGGGGCTGGAGCATCTACCGTGGTTCGAGAAGGTGAAAACGTAATGCGTAAAACGTAATGCGTAAAACGCAAAACGACCGATCGTAAGCCGTTATTACGTTTTACGTTTCTGCTTCTGACGGAATTTGTGGTTTGGAAGAGGGGAAGCGTGCCACGCGAGCCCTCTCCCCCACGTCGCTTCGCTCCGTGTCCCCTCTCCCGATATCGGG
>JACCSL010000623.1 GCA_013812995.1 Ardenticatenales bacterium
ACGTTACTGTGTCTATCCCTTCCCTGCGTCTAGCAAGCATTTGGCTCATTCTTGTCCTGGGGCTGGCCGTGTGGCTCGCCCCGACGACGAGCGCCCAGCGTCTGACTGCGCTCGCGCCCGCCCTTCAAGCTCAAGCCGACTCGCTCTGGCAGCAGATTCGCTTGCCGCTGGGACCTGAGACGTCGAGTTATCCCCGCTTCGTCCTGGTGAATTCGACAGAGGAGGCGTCGATCTACGTGGGAACGGACAGCGCTCTAACCCCCTTGCTCTATACCAGAGATGGGGGTCAGAGCTGGCACTCCGATGTGTCAGGCTTTCCCACCACGAACGTGGCCGCCCTCACCCGCGACCCGACCAACCCCGACACCCTTTTTGCAGCGGGTGAGCAGAGCGACATCAATGCCATCTACCGGAGCCAGGACGGCGGACTCACCTGGACCCGCCACGCCACGGGCCAGAGCAGTGACGCAGCGATTCGAGCCATCGCGGTTCACCCCATCACCCCGACGCTCGTTCTGGCAGGCGATGGGATAAACATCTATCGCTCTGAGAACGGGGGCGAAAGCTGGAGCGCAACCTCCCTGATGAGCGCCACGCAGGGGCCAATGAAACAAATCCTGGTAGATGTTCATGAGCCGCAGCGACTTTATGCCATCGCCCAGTATGTGGGCACCTTCGTGAGCCAGGATGCCGGACTCACCTGGAGCCTGAGCCCCATCCAGGCAGATTGGCTGAGCATCGACCCGGCCACACCAGGGCTCATGTACAAAACACATTGTCCCACCCCAGATGGCTGCTGGGCCTCGTCCAGTCGCGATAATGGGGCCACCTGGACGGACCTCACCCTGCCCGAGTTTTCCACCTATTTCCGCATAGACGTCGATCCCAACAACTCCAATATCCTGTACCTCGCGAGCCATCATCAGCCCGTGTACAAGAGCGAGAATCGGGGCCTCTCCTGGGTCAAGCTGGATAGACGGTCGGATGGGGAGATCATTTCTGGCGTCACCGTTTTCAGTCTCGTCTCCCTGTCACCCAGCCACGAGACCCAATTGTATGTCGTTGACAGACGTAAGCCCGCCGCAAGCTACCCTGCTTCAGCGTGGGTAGATAGGCGGGCTTATCAAAGGCTTTAGCCAAAAAATCCTAGTGACCGCAAAGATAATCTAGGATATTTTATCTACAAGATTATCAACAAAACGGTGAGTAAGGATGGAATACCAACGGGATGAACATCGCGTCCATCTGATCGTGTACCATTTGGTGTGGACTCCCAAACGACGCAAAGCCGTGCTGGTAGGGGAGGTCGCGGAGGCCTGTCGCCAATTGATGGCTCGCAAGTGTGAGGAGCAGGGGTGGCATATTATCGAGTTAGCGATCCAGCCCGACCATATCCATCTCTTTGTGCGCGTGTGGCCGAGCGATTCGGTGGCAGAAGTCACGCGGCAACTCAAAGGGGTTACCTCCCGCGAACTCCGCAAACGCTATCCTGCCCTCAAAAAGCTCCCTTCGTTGTGGACGCGTTCCTATTTTGCGGCCACCGCCGGCAACGTATCGAGTGAGACAATCCAACGCTATATTGCGGCCCAAAAAGGACGGTGAGCGAGCAAATGGCAAGCAGTACCAAAACCCAGCGAATCCGCCTTGAAATGCGTCCCGGCTTACTCGACTGGTATGAGGCCACGACCACGCTCTATAACCAGGTGGTGGCCTTTTATTTCGATCTCTACCAAGCGCAGCCGGGTCTGCTTGACCTCAACCAACAAGAGGCACTCACGCAGGCCGAACGCCTAACCCACCGCACCACCGCCAATCCCGCCCCCCTCTGGCCCCTGGAGGAGGCGATGGGGGCGGATATTCCTGCGATGCTGCGCCGCGCCGCCATCAATGCGGCGCGCGGGGCCTTTCAATCCTTCCACAGCCGCTACCAGCGTTGGCAGAACGAGAAAGCCAAATTCGAGGCCAAAGGCAAACGTTTTGCCCATCGCCCGCCGGTACCGCCGCGCACCTTCCGCTTCAACCCCCCGTTTTACCAGGGGATGTTCAAGGAGCGCACCGCCACGAGTATTAGAGTGCGGCTCTATAGCGGCACGAGTTGGCAATGGGTCAAACTGCACCTGCGGGGCGAGCCGCTGCCGGAGGGCTGGGAAGCGGGCAGTCCTAGCTTGGTGCGCCGTCGGGGGCACCTTCGCTTACACACCCCCCTCACGAAACAGATCCCTACCCCATCCAAGGCCCTGGTGCAGGTCGCGCTCAATCCCTCGCTGCGTATCTGCGCCATTGATTTGAATCTAGGCGATGCCCAGGCAGTCTGCACCATCTTGCAAGCCGACGGGACGGAAGTTGCCACACGCTACATTCGCGGCGGCAAGAGCCTTCACGCCCGTAGGAAGCGGCTCTTAGGCAAGGTGGCGCGCAAGCGTCGTCAGAGCGGCAGGCTCTCCGAGGGAGAAGCGGATAACATCAAGCTGTGGCAGAAAATCCGGGCCATTGATGAAGCCGAGGCGCATCGCGTTAGCCGTCGCATCGTGGAGGTCGCGCAGGCCCACGGCGCGACAATTCTGGTCTTCGAGCACTTGGGCAACCTCAAGCCGCAGAAGGGGCGCTACAGTCGGCGTGGCAATGAAAAGCGCGCCTACTGGCTCAAGGGCACGATCGTCCAATATTCCCGCTACAAAGCTTGGGAACAGGGTATCCTCACCAGCCGTGTCAGTCCGCACAACACCAGCCGCGACTGCTCAGGCTGCGGTCACTCCCCCGTGGCGCGCTACGCGGCGGACGAGGCCCCGCTCGACTATCGCCCTGGTGCGCCGCTCTATCTGTGTCCCGCTTGCCTGAAGCGCGGCAATGCGGATCACAACGCGGCACTCAACATCGGCTTCCGCTTCTTCCAACGCGCGTTCAGAACCTTATCCAAAAGCCTGCACTCGAAAGGGTCAGGTGTTCCGACGGTCAATCTTATCGCCTGGCAGCACTTTGCGGCTTGGCAGGACCGCCGGAGCGGGTCGGCACTACCCGCATTCTCCCTCGCTTGATACGGCTCCCCGGAAGTGGCTACGCCACAGAGTCTGGGGAGTACGCGGACGCAGGGGGGGCGCAAGAAGCTGCCGGGCTTCTAGCCCGCGCAGAGTGTCACATTTGAGACTGACGATGGTGTCAAATACTCATATTCATACTGCGACATCTACGAATCTGATTCGTCGCACGACGCCCTTGCAGCACGGGGTTTCCAGGCAGGCGGGTACAGCTGGGCTGGTATTGTCTATGGCCTCATGATCATTCGGGCACCAGAGATCATCAATGATCTCGAACTTGATCCCGAAGGCGATGGGCTATTCATCGGCTCAAGAAGCCGCGAAGCACTCATCGCAGTCGCGTGCTTGGTGGCTGCCGCGAAACGTGATCCGCAACTTCTCAATGAAGCCATCAGACACGCGGAACGTGATGAACAAATGGAGTAGGACCACATCTGATATGCCGTGGCACAGCGTCCAACAATGCTTGTAGCGGAGTGACGAGATCAGGACTCGCCCATTTTGTTTCGTTGAACCACTGAGTCTGTCCGGCCCGACACCCGCTGAAACCTAGCGCTAGCCCCTGGCCGGAACCATGAACAGCCGCCGCGACTCCTCCTCCAGCGCCATCACAAAGTCCTTCGTGGCACTGGGCAGCGCCCGCCCCTGGAGGTGAACCAGCGCGCTTTCCCGGAAGAGCGGGGGCAGATTCTCGACCGGCACCTGGACCACGCGCCCGGCGGCCAGATCGTCTGCCACCAGCGTTCGAGTCAGGAACGCCGCGCCGGTTCCGCGCAGGAGCATCTGCCGCGCCGTGTCGATGGGCACCTCCACCATAACCTCAGTCAGCGCGCCTAACTTTGCCATCAACGTACGCACGGAGGGACCCCAGCGTACGCGCAGCAGCGGTGCGCCCGTCGTTGCCGCCTCCTCAATGCTCACGGAGGGGCGCTGGCTGAGTGGATGGCCGCTCGGCACCACGAGAATCAGCGGTTCCTGGAAGCGGAGCAATGGTACAAGGTCGATGCCGAAGATAGGCCAGGCAATCAGCCCGAGCTTCACCACCCCATCCTCCAGCATCTCAACGATTTCATCGCTGTGCCCGCTGCGCAGAAACAACTCCACCTGCGGGTGCGTGGCGTGAAAGTGCGCCACGGCGGAGGCGAGGAAGCCTCCGGTCAGCGACTCGATGACCCCCAGCGTGAGCCGCCCGCGCTGCCCCTCCTGGGACAACCGCGCCGCTTCGATACCCTCGTCCAGCACAGAGAGCACACGGTGCGCGTATGGCAGAAAGCTCTCGCCCACCTCCGTCAGCGCCAGCCGCCGCCCGCGCCGCACGAAAAGTGCCCCGCCCACCGCCTGCTCCAGCATCCGAATCCGCGCGCTGATGGTTGGCTGGGCGATGTCCAGCCCCTGCGCGGCCCGGCTGAAACTGCCCTCCCGCACAATCCTCTCAAAGGCGCGTAGTTGCTCGATATCCATGTTGTTCTCCCACGAATCGTCATTCCAGGGGTAGGTCGTTACAATGGAAAAACGTAAAACGTAAAACGTAACTGGTTCTGACAGAATTTGTGGTATGGAAGAGGGGAAGCGTGCCAGCGAAGCCCTCACCCCCACGTCGCTGCGCTCCGTGTCCCCTCTCCCGAAATCGGGAGAGGGGCGGCCGAAGGCCGGGGAGAGGGCCTCCACGCAGAGCCATGACTCCACCACAAATTCCAGCAGAACCAGAAACGTAAAACGTAA
>JACCSL010000634.1 GCA_013812995.1 Ardenticatenales bacterium
ATCGAAGAGGAAATAGAGAGGCTCTGTGTCCGGCTCGCGTGCCCAGAGGCGGGGTAGCAGGAAGGGCAGGTCGGGCATAAGAGGCAGCGTGGGGTCGGTAAGAGCCTCCTGGGTGAACCAGCGAAAAGTTCCCTCCTCGCACACAGCCAACTCCCCCGCTGGAAGCTCCCCCACAAAGACAAAGAGCAGCACGCTGGGGTCGGCAACGACATGGATGAGCGCGGCGAGGTCGAGGGTACGAGGCAGAAACCCTGTTTCCTCCTGGCACTCGCGGCGTGCCGCCGTGCGAATATCCTCGCCTGCCTCGACGCTGCCCCCAATGCCGTTCAGCTTGCCCGCCCACCACTTGTGCGCCGCCCCCTCAATCAATAGCCACTCGCCCGCCCGCTCCAGGAAGAGCAGTGTGCGCGGTGTGGCAAGGTGGTGGGCTGACCCCTGGCGGCTCAACTTTGTTTCGCTATCGTCCATGATCGGACCTCGGTAGGGGCTGATTCCAGCGCGGCGAGCAGGGCTCTATCATTCTCAAAGCGGGATGGCGAGAGAAGGCGTGCCTCCACGGATACCTCAAAGTGCATCACGTTGAAGGGCCAGGGGTCGAGCGTGACAGACCCATCCGACAGTTGCCGCATCTCGTACGATAGCCCATCGGCCCCCTCACCCAGCGCGACGGAACTACCATCTTCTGGCAAGCGCCGCCAGCAGAGGACGAGCGAGAACCAATCGCACCAGCGAATCATCGCATACGCCTGCTTGATCTCTGGCTCCGTTACCCCAAGAGCCTGCTGCCACCGGGCACGCTGCGCCGCCTGATGCTCCAGAAAATCATCAAGCATCTCTCCCTCGCCCCGGCGCGGCTCATAGAGATGGCTGGCATGTCGAGAGATTAGCAGGCCCACCCAGCGGCTCTGGTGCAACCCGCGCGCAATGCCGCGCTCCCACTGTGCGATGCTCTCCGGGAGCGTCATCTGCGTGAAGTTGCGCGGCTCGCCCTTGTCTGTCAGCTGGGGAGCCGCTTCCCACTCACGCCACCCATTGTCATGCTGCGAAACAGCGATCAGCGTCTCCCACCAGCGAATGGGCCGTACGTCGCGTCGCCAGTGCCCGGCCACCTGCGCGGAGAGCAGCGCGTGCGCGGGCTGATAGATAACCTCCCAGCCCGTGTCCAGACGATTCACTATCACAGGATCTCATCCTCCCAGCGCATCTCGGCCCCTAGCGAGCGCATCAGCTCGACAAAGTCCGGAAAGCTATCGTCGATGACCTCGGCCCGCTCGATGCGGCTTTCGCCCTCGGCGAGGAGCGCGGCCACCGCCAGCGCCATCGCCAGGCGGTGATCCATGTGGCTGTCCATGCTGGCCCCACGCAGGCGGGCCGGGCCATCCAGCACAAAACCATCCTCCCGCTCCGCCAGCGAGACGCCCATCTTGCGCAGTTCCTGCGCCACGCTGGCGATACGGTCACTCTCCTTGACACGTAACTCGCCAGCGTCGCGCAGCGTGGTGCGGCCTGCGGCCTGCGTGGCCGCCACAGCGAGAATCGGAAACTCGTCAATCGCACGCACCACAACCTCGCCGCCGATCTCCGCGCCGTTCAACTCCGTGCCCTGTGCCCGGATATACGCCGTCGGTTCGATGGTCGCGTCCGCGCTATGGCTCTGTTGGATCGACGCACCCATCATCGAAAGAATATCGAGGAAGCCTGTGCGGGTGGGGTTCACGCCCACCCCCGTCAGCCGCACCTCGCTGCCCCGCACGAGCGTCGCCGCCACGAGGGGGAAGGCAGCCGAGGAAGGATCCGAGGGGATGGAATAGGGGGTATTCTCAGGGCCACGCAGGGGACGCAGCGGCGCAGAGGGAGGAGCAATCGTTACGTGCGAGCCCGCGACCCGGAGCGCAACCCCCATCGCGCGCAGAAGTCGCTCGGTGTGATCGCGGGCCGGGCCGGGTTCGCGCACGGTGCTCTCGCCGCTGGCAAAGAGCCCGGCCAGGAGCAGGGCGCTTTTGACCTGGGCGCTCGCCAGAGGCATCTCGTAGTCCATCGGGGTGAGCGTCATGCCGCGCACGGCGAGAGGTGCTTTCTCCCGTCCGCCCATCTCGCGACTGAGAATCGTCGCGCCCATCTCGCGAAGCGGTGCCGTCACGCGACCCATCGGGCGGCGGCGCAGGGCGGCATTGCCGGTGAGAACACTGGTGAAGGGCTGCCCCGCCAGGATACCCAGCAGTAGCCGCATCGTGGTGCCGCTGCCGCCGCAATCGAGAATTTCTTCCGGCTCCTGTAGCCCGCGCAGACCAACGCCCCGCACCCGCACCGTTGTGGCGCTCTCGTGGGCGATTTCCACACCCATCGCTCGTAACACGCGCATCGTGGCGAGGCAATCCTCAGCCGGGAGCCAGCCCGTAGCGCGTGTTTCGCCCTCCGCCAGAGCCCCCAACAACAGCACGCGGTGAGAGATAGATTTATCTCCTGGCACGCGTGCCTCGCCCCGCAGCGGGGCCGTCGCGGGCGAAACAATGAGAGTTCTATGTAAGTGGCGGCTGGGGCTCATGGCATCCACGGTGACTGCTTGAGGAAATCGGAGGGGGCGAAAACGGGGAGAGTTGCCTTCCCATAATCCCGGCCCAAACAATTGCCTTTCTATGTTTGATAGTCCCCCGCTCTACCATTGCTTGGGGGAAGCTCCTGGGACAGGCTTGGCAGGGCCGGGGCAATGCAGCGACCAATGGCCTCGGCGATGCGACGACACTGGCCCATAAGCTGTGCAAAATCCTCGGGCGTGAGGCTCTGCTGGCCGTCGCTCCAGGCATTGGAGGGATCCGGGTGAACCTCAATGATCAGACCGTCGGCCCCTGCTGCCAGCGCGCCGCGCGTCACGGCTCCCACATATTCCCACTTACCCACCCCGTGGCTCGGGTCCGCCACCACGGGCAGGTGTGAGAGGTGCTGGAGAACAGGAATCGCGTTCAGGTCGAAGGTGTTCCGTGTGGCGGTCTCATAGGTGCGGATGCCCCGCTCACAGAGCATCACCTGGTAGTTGCCATGCGAGAGAATATACTCCGCACACATGAGCAATTCCTTGATCATGCCTGAGATGCCCCGCTTGAGCAGTACCGGCTTCTGTGCCTCGCCCAGCGCGTGCAGCAGCGCGTAGTTCTGCATATTGCGTGCCCCCACCTGGAGAATGTCGGCGTATCGCGCGACCAGCTCCACCTGCTCGGGGCTCATGACCTCCGTGACAATTAGCAGCCCCGTCGCGGCACGTACCGCCGCCAGAATCTCCAGCCCTTCCTTGCCTAACCCCTGGAAATCGTAGGGGGAGGTGCGCGGCTTGAAGGCACCACCGCGCAGCACCGTGGCACCCGCCGCCTTCACCACCTGCGCGGTGGCGAGCATCTGCTCGTAGCTTTCCACCGAGCAGGGACCGGCCATCACCACCACCTCGTCCCCCCCGATGATCACGTTGCCAATCTCGATGAGCGTTTTCTCCGCTTTGAACTCGCGGCTGGCGAGCTTGAAGGGTTGGGTGACGGGCATGACTTTCTCCACCCCCTCCAACGCTTCCCAGCGCTGCTTGCTCTTGGGCGGATCATCGCCGATGACGCCGATAATCGTCCGCTCCTCACCGCGCGAGAGATGGGCGTGGAGCCCCTCTGCCTCAATGCGGCGTAGAACCTCGCCAATCTGGGCGGCTGTTGCTGTGGGACGCATTACAATAATAACCATTCCTTCTCCTTGCCATACCCGGCTGCTGCTGAGGATATAGTACCAATTTCAGTGGCAAATCGAAAAAATTAGTGCAACCCGTCACAAGTGAGTTGGGGACATCTTCGGCTCACCCCTGGGGGTTGGGAGCGGGCGGAGGAAGCTCAAAGATGTAAATGTCGCCGGCCTGGTAGGCCAACCGCACCCACTCTTTGCCAAGAAGTTCCAATGGCTGCAATGGCCCGGAGGATATCTGCATATAGAGGTGAGTCACACCTGCGTCGGTCAACTCGCGCCGCAGCTGAGCATCTTCGAGCGCCCCTGGTTCCATCGCTCTTGCCAACAGTGCTGGGTCGATCTCGCGCTGAAGTATCGTGGGGCGCTCGCCAAACAGAGGAAGCCAGAGAGCACTATCGAGGGGCTGAACATCTCCCTCCTCTGTTACCTGTACATTGATGAGAAAAAGAGAATCAGGCTGGGAGCTGCCCTGCGCCCATTGCAGCCCCATAATATCCGTCTCACGCAGGAGAATTCCCTCCGTTGGCAGCGGGGCACTGCGCCACCAGACAAGTGGCAAGAGCAGAAAAAAAAGTAGTACCGTCAGCAGGCGCTTCGGCAGGGGTTCCAGTCGCGACCCGATCTGCCCGATGAGCCAGGCAAGTAAGAGCGTCACGAAAAGCAGCGGGTAGCCTGCGGTCAGCGGCACCTGGGGAATCAGCGGAGAGCCCTTGAGGAGCAGAGGACCCAGCAGCGACATGGCAGCTAGCAGCCACAGAAGGAGCCGCAGAATGATCTGGCTCGTGTCAAGATCCTCCTCATGGTCAACCCCCTTGCCCGACCGACGCTGCCAGTAGAATTCTGCCAACCGCCACAGCAGAACAACCAGGACAACCACAAGCGCCCTTAGCCCCTCCAGCAACCCAAGGGCAGCCAGAGGAAAACTAGCGAGCAACAGGGTTCGGATGGGGCGCTCTGTGACCCGGAGCGCGCGCAGCCCTACCGCGAAGGTCGTCGGCAGGAGCACCATGACAAAGAGCAGCGAGAGGTCACCCTGTGCCAGAGCATCCCACGGGGCAGCCCAAAGCCAAGCAAGGGGAACCACCCAGAGGCCCACCCATCCATCCTCCGCAACCTCGCTTGCCACGGTGTAAAGCGCGGGAATCAGGGACACGCCCAGCAGCAGCCCCGCGAGGAGCAACATGGAGGCCAGAGGCTGGCGGCTGAGCTGGGCCAAAGTCGCCGTTAGCACGGCCAGCGGCAGCGGAGAGCCAAGGTGCTCCACCTGGCCCTCGCGGATTAGTTCCTGCGCAAGTAGACCGCTGTCCAGCGAAGAAACCCCTGCCGGGGCATAGAAAAGCCGTGCTGCGAGGAGCCAGGTCGCTATTCCCATCACAATCACGAGGGCTACGAGCAGCAGCGAGCCACGCCCTGTGCTCTGCCATGCCTGGCGGAGCCGTGGCAGGTCGCGAAGCATGAGCAGCAGCAGCAGCAAAGCGCTTGCCTGGAAGAGGCTCTGAACCAACGGCTCGTAAAGGCGCAGCCCCAGCAAGGAGGCCCAGAGATAGACCAGCGGAGCCAGGGCCAGGCTCAGGCCAGCCACGAAAGGAACAATGGGCCGCTTGCCGCCCGGATGGATCATCCAGGTTAAAAGCCAGCCTGGGGAGATGAGAAGCAACGGAATCCAGAGAGCCAGCTTGCGCCATCGCTCAGCCGCACCATAGAGCTGCCAGGGCAGGTTCAGGGGGGTCTCCTGGACCTGTAGCTTGAAATGGAGATCGTTGTTGCCCTGCTCACTGTCCAGCAAAGAGCCGTCAAAATACTGATCTGTGCTACTGGCCCAGAGAGAAAGCATTGCCTCTTGCGGCGCGGTCAGGCCAAGCTCTACCTGCATTCCCTCCGGAAGAGGCGCGAACTGTAGTCGTAGGGGGGTATTAGGGGCATACCCCGCCGTTTCCACGTTTCCCTCCCGCAATACGGTGAGGGTCGTATCTCTCAGGTCCCACGACAGGGGGCGGCTATCCAGTACGGGAGCCGTATCCGGAAAAACGAGGATGACTTCAATCTCGTTGGTTCCGGCAGGCAAGAAGAGCGTTTGGCGCACGGGGCTACCATTTAATGGGCGTGTCCAGACGCTTGCCTCCGACTGCTCCCCAAGGGAAAGCGTGCGGGCGGGGGTACAGGCAGGAAGCAGGAGGCACAGGAGCAAGAGCAGAGGAAGGTAAATCCGTAGAGAAGAGTTCATGATAGGTGGCTCACAAAAAGAGCCATCTCCGCCTTGGCAAGAGATGGCTCGACTGACGGCTAGGTAGGATCAAGTTGGACCAACACTAGGGCGCAGACATCGAGATATCATAGGCAAGCGTCCCAACATTGAGGGCCTCGCCCGCTTCTAGCTCAAAGAGCATATCGCGGCCTGTTTCAGGATGTTTCAGCATGACGCTGCCCATTGGGGTCCAGAAGAAGAGGGCATATTCCCCCGGCTCAACATTCTCAAAAACAAAGTTGCCCTGATCATCAACCCCTGTTTTGGGAGAGGTGATGTCATCCATGACCGCAGCTTGTTTGTTTCCGTTCTCGTCGTAGAGGATAGTGCCCAGGTAAATCGCGCCCATATTCAGCGGGCCCTGGGGCTCTCCATCAATGATCTGGAGCAACGTACCCCCCAGGTTTGCCTTGGAGGTATCGCTGGGAGGAGTGACCTCAAAAGGCCCCGAGGAGGTTGGCGAGGAAGAAGCGGAGCTCTCTCCACCCTGCGTTTCTGAAGGGACCGGCGTCGATTCTTCCGTCGTGGGAGAGGGCTCAGAACCTCCTAACTGGCAGGCTACCAGGGAAGGGATGAGTAAAGCAAGAAGTACGATGCTTAGAAATCGTCGTGACATGAATCCACCTTTTTTAGACCGGCAGCGATTGTAGGGAGGGCAGAAAGAGTTGTCAAACCACTATCCCTCTACACGAGACAGAGCGGAACTGCCGGAGCAGTTCCGCTCTGTTCGTCGCTGTCTGCATCAAGAACGTCTTAGCGGTTGGCACCCTCGTACACGAGGAACGAGTCGCTGGTAGCCAGCGTGCCCAATTCGTTGACCACACCAACGATGGGGCTAGCCGTGGAGGTGCAGGTCGCCGCACCCACGTACTTGTCCGCAAGTTTGTTGAGGTTCTGCACGGTGAGGGCACCGCCCGGCGCGACGCTGGCGCTATCCGTGAAGCTGCTACCGGTGTAGGTGCAGGTGATCGTCGTCGCCGTCGTACCCACGTTCATGATCGCGAAACCGGTGAAGTAACCGAAGTTGCGGTCCATGATGAGGGGCAGCTCAACCGTCTGGGTCGCAAGGGTGCTGTTGAAGGCACCGTACGAGGCACCCTTGTTGGCAGGGCTGTTCAGCTGGTTGACGATGGCAACGAGGGGCATGTTGGCGCTGTTGGCCGTGACGCGGGCAGAACCGACGAAGCGTGCGTCATTGGCACAGGTCTCAGCCGCACCGGAGGTGCTCCCGAAGGCACCCAGAGCAAACGTCGTCGAGCTCGCCGGAGCGATGCTCAGCATCTCGGTGCAGGCGGCACCTGCCTGGCTGGGCGTGTAGGTGATGGTCACGTTGGTGGCCGTGGCACCCGTGTTCTGGATCTGGATACCCGTGATGTAGCCAAAGTTGTTGGTGTTGATGAGCGGCATCACAGGGTTGGCGGACGCCTGCGAGGGCAGGAAGCCATCAAAGCCCAGGAGGGTGGTGGGACCCTGCTGTAGCAGCGTCGCAACGATGGGGGTGTTGTTGGAACTGGTGATCGTGGCCGAACCCACATAACCCGCATTGCCGGTCGGGGCAGGGTCTGCCAGGGCAGCGTTGCTCTTCTGGTCGAAGGTGGCAGCGGCACCGGGCTTCACGGTCGCCACCTGGGTGGTACCATTGTCGAACCGAACGGTGACAGTGGTTTCCGCAGAGCCAGCGTTCTGAACGTTGAACCAGGTGTTAAACCCGAAGTGCTCGCGGAAAACGAGGGGAATGTTCACCGGGCTGGCACCGTTCGCGAGAGCGGTGTAGCTGGCACCCATGCCCGAGAAACCATTGCCGAAGACGTTGGCGATGGCCGCCACTTGGCGATCCGAGCTGATAACGGCCGAGCCGTTGAAGCCAGCGGAAACGCCTTCAAGGACGGCGTAGGTCTTGGCGCTACCCGCGGCGATGGCGTTGGTACCGGTCAGGTTCAGCGTCCCGGCCGAGGTACCATCCTGATTGTAGTAGGTGATGGTGACGTTGGCAGGGTTGGCCTGATCCAGGTTCTTGATCTGAACACCGACGGAGTAGGTCACTCCTGTCGTCTGGGCACCAACGCTGGTTGCCATCACTGCCATCAGAAGCAGTGAAAGAACAACCACTAAAATAAGTTTTTTGTTCATCTGAAGTCTCCTCACGATTTAGGGAATTGGGGTTGAAATGTAAGACGCAAACATTTTGCAGACAGCGTGTTTTGTTGTTCCTACAGAACGAGTTTAGCTTAGGGCATAACGCATCGAAATTCAATAATAAGTAGGAGGTATTGTTACACGTCTTAACCCTCTACCAATGACTAATACTTTCGGGTTATTCGCCTGTGAATGAGAGGAATCAGCCAGGTTATCAGGGCAATAAGGAGTTCATAGAGGGTGATGCTCAACCGACTACCAATCGCCACGAGGGTAGCCACCGGAGGCGGCATATAGAAGGAGAGAATGAGCACCATCGATAGCTCAGATACGCCCAGACCACTCGGTAGAATCATGATCAAGAGCCCTGCCAGACCCCCCAGCGCCCATGCCCCGATGACTCCCACCCAGCCCTGCCAGGAGAGGGGCTGAAAAGAGATCGCAAGCAGGAGGAGGATCATCCCACCTAATACCCACATGAGGGAATAAGTCAGCAGCCATAGCAATACCAACCAGGGTGATAGAGGAGTCCCATCCGCGGTCGAATGGCTGCTGAGGGTACGCAGCCGCTGCCAAGTTGCCGGGTGAAATAGGGTCATGACCGCAATCAGCAATCCAAGGAGGATGAGCCCGGCCTGCCAGAAACCGGTAAGCTGGCTGGCAATCACTGGCCATGTGAGGAGAAGGACGAACGCGCCACTAATCATCATCAATACGACTTCGAGTCCACTGACGACGGCGATGGCGCGTTTGGGTATGCCAAATGGCTGGTAGAGGACGGCCCGGCCTGCCACATGCCACAGAGAGCCGGGCAGGCGTCGTGTGACACCTGTGGTGATGTAGATATACCAGTGGTTCACCCAGGGGACCGGGGGAGCCATCTGCCCCATCATGCTGCCCCATACCCAGACCGCCAGAACCAGGGCCAGGGCATAGAGTAAAAAAATGAGTAGAAAGCCCTGCCATCGAATCTGGGCAAGGAGCGTGGCAAGATCATACTCGCCTGCCAGGAAGGCTCGCCCCGCATACCAGAGCAGGAAGAGGAAGACGAAAATGGTTACCAGAGCGAGAAGTCGCCTACCCAGAGCCTGGTAGCGATCAAGCCACAGGCGGAACTCCTTAATCAGGGAGGTGGACATCAGGGGCGCGCTCACAAATAAAATAAAAGTGGCTCGCCCAATTGACAGGGATCAGGGGGGAGAGGGCCAGGCGCACCATCCAGCGCCAGTTGGAGAGATAGGCCTGGACATCCTCCCAGGATCGTGGGATCTCTCGTTCATATTTGCCCACCCAGTGCACACGCAGGCCATTGTTTTCCAACAACCGCTCCCAGTCCTTGCGCGCCCCATACCGCTGAAGCGGCTGTCCATCATCGACGGCGTGCCCCTTGCGAAGGGCTTCATAGCTATTTTGCAGGATACTGAAGGTGTTCGGAACCAGGATCGCGGCTCGCCCACCGGGCCGGAGGACGCGCGCCATCTCCCTTACCCCCTGGGCCATATCAATGAAATGCTCTAGGCTGCCCACGTTGGTCACATAATCGAAATAGGCAGTGGGGAAGGGCATCTCCTGCCCATTGGCTACCAGAATGGCACCACCTGTCTCCCGCGCGGCCAGCTGCGCTGCCACCAGGGAGAGATCAAAGCCGATGCTATGGACCTGTCGGCGCGTGGCCTCGCGCACGACTACGCCCTCGCCGCAGGACACATCAAGGAGCAAGGTCCCTGGCTGCGGGTTCAGGATATCCAGCACCCACTCATAAAAGGAGTCGAGCAGGCGAATGCCCTTCTCTCGGTAAAGGTCATCATATTCGAGGCGCGTCCAGTCATCGGGGTGATAGCTGGTCTCACGCCGTATCACAATCATTGATTCATCCATAGGAAACTCTTTCATTCGCCCTTCTGTGCAAAGAAGGTCATGGCGGAACTGGAATTAAACCGTTCGGCGACCGTAAAATAAGGATAACTGAGCACCTGTGCTGGCAGTGTGCCTAGCACTCGCGACCAGAGCGCGCGGAGGCGATGGGTGGGGGCTGCCTGTGCCCAATGGGCAGCACTCAATACCCACACACCATGTCGATCAGTAAAAGAACTCAGGCGAATTTGTCCGAACCCTACCGCGTTCAAGAGGTGTTCCAGGGTATGGGGCGTGAAGTGGTAGAGGTGGCGAGGGGCATCCCAGCCTGCCCACCACGGACCCCACAGGCGCGCATCCCAGCCGGCCGCATTTGGTACCGTGAGAACGAGGGTGCCTCCCGGTGCTAGCAAGTCATAGAGGCGGGACAGGGCTGCCGCTGGCTCAGGAAGATGCTCCAAAACATGCCAGAGAGTGATGACGTCAAAAGAGCCCTTCACCAGGGGAGCATCTTCCAGCGTGCCACAGAACACATCAAGCTTTAGTTGTTCCCGAGCAAACGTTGCCGCCCGTTCATTAAGTTCAACCCCCTGCACCTGCCAGCCTTCGGAGCGGAGGGCCTCCAGAAAGAGTCCTGTGGCACATCCCACGTCCAGCGCTCGTCCCGCCTCTGGCTGGAAAGTACGCACCGCACGAACCCGTTTCTGCTGGAAGCGCCGCCGCATCCAGCGGCGGAGTGGAGAGTGGTCGCTCTGAATGGGCTGCTCGAAGGGGGCATAATCGTCCGGATAAAAGGCACCCAGTTCGTCAACGGTAGGGCGTGGGTTGAGCCGAAGGAGCGTGCATTCTGCGCACGACACCACATGAAACTGCTCATCTGTCACCAGTCCCAGACGATCTGTTAGTGTGATATGGGGATGATACTGCTCGCTACCGCAGAAGCCGCAGGGGATATGAACTCTCATGGATGGTGCCTCAACGCGCTAAAGTAGTGATGCTCCAGTCGGCCTGCCTGCCGATCCCAGTTGAAGCACTCTCGAATCAGGCGCTGCCCGGTCAGATGGTAGTGCTGGTGGGCTGTCGGCTCCTCATCGAGCAGGGCGAGGGTTTGCCGCACGACATCCTCCGGTGTGTCATCCGCCAGCCGCCCCAGCTTTTCCTGCTCAAAAAGGGTCTCGATATCCCCCACCCGCGTCGCAACCACCGGACGACCAATACAGAGATAATCCAGCAGCTTGGCTGGCATCCGCCCACGGTTGGCCCCGGTGTTCACCAGGGGAAGCCAGAACAGATCACAGGCGGCCAGGTGCAGATTCAACGCCTCCTCGGAAAGGTAACCCGGCTCCAGAAGCGCCTCGGTATCGCGCAGATGTGCCAGCAGTGGGTAGGTGTGCTGTCCTAGGCGAAGTAATTTCACCCCGGGACGGAGCGCGTGAAGGCGATCAAAGGCAGCCCCCATGAGGTCCAGATCAACGGGAAAAGCCGAGCCGACATAACCAATGAGAAGCGGCTCGTGGGGCAGGCCGAGTCGCTGGCGAGCCTCCGCACGTGGGATAGGGCGAAGGCGATGGCTATCCGCGCCATTGGGGAGCCACAGGATACTTTCCGGCGCTACCCCGAGGGCCAGGGCCTTGTCTCGCAACACGCTGTTGATGACGGTAGTTCCTGCCGCCTGAGTCCGGAAATGCTCCTCGAACCAGCTCTCGACGGGACGAAGCACGGTGCGAACGAGGGGATTCGGGCGCATCTCCACCGAGCCCCCCGCCCCGAACCAATCGCACCAATCCATGACGAGCGCGGCCCGGTGCTGGCGGGTGGCGTAAAGGGCCGGAACGATCACGGTGGGGCGTGACTCGAACGCATGAACAACGTCGAAGGGCTCATGACTCAGCCAGCGGAGTCGCGCCAGCGTCTCAACAGGGTCCCAGCCGGAACGGAGCGGACCCCAGAGCCAATCGGGGAACTCCACGATGCGCACCCCCTCCTCCGTGCGTTCCGTGACTTTCCAGCGCGCCGTCCGTGACATCGCCAGCACAGAGAGTTGATGGCCCCGTGCGGCCAGGGCACGCGCAAAGCCCAAGGCGCGGAAGTAGGTTCCCCGCCCGACCTCGTTGAAAACAAGCATGGCCACGCGCAGCGACGCGTCAGGGGGCACAGTTCACCCCCTCGACATGGACCTCGTCGCGCAGGCCATGCCAGAGCCCACGCCAATACGCACGCAATGCCTTGCTCTGGCCCCGCCGCGCGAGTTGCAGGGAACTCTTCAGGGCACTGGCAAGGCGGAACGGGATGATGGCAAGCCACTGGCCCCGCTGCGCGTGCTTGCGGAAAAATTGAAGGCTAGCCCGACCTTTCTGGTAGCGCTCCGAGGCACTGCCCACCCCCCCGCTGCTCTGGGCTTCCTTGTGCCACATCCGCGCACCGGGGGCAACCAGCAGCGCCCATCCAGCCTGTCTGGCGCGCAAAGACCAATCGCTATCCTCGTAGTACATGAAAAATTGCTCGTCGAACAGGCCGATTTCCTGAAGCGCCTCACGGCGAAATAGCAGGGCGCATCCCGTCAGAAACTCCGTCTGGAAGGGATGCGTGGGTAGCGGCTGCGAGCGCCCGTGATTGCCCGTCATTTCCAGCGTCCAGGGGTGTCGCCCGCCGCCCACGGACCAGATCGCTGTGGGGGGATCGGTATAGAAAATCGCGGGGGAGACAGCGGCGACCTTGCCCTGAAACGACTCCAGCAGCGGTGCCCCCATCTCCGGGTCGAACAGGGTATCGTTGTTGAACAGGAAAAGAGCGTCAGCCCCTTGCTTCAGCGCATGGCGAAGCCCGCTGTTGGCCCCCCTGGCAAAACCAAGGTTATTCTCATGGGCAAGCACTTCGACCTGGGGAAAATGCGCCTGTACGATGGTCACCGTGTCATCCGTTGAGCCGTTATCGACCAGAAGCACCCGCACCTCCCAGCCAGCAGGCCAGCGCACCTCCAGAAAGGAGGAGAGACAGGCAAGCGTGTCCTCTTTACGGTTCCAGTTCAGGGTAATGGCGTAGAGAAGCCGTTGGTTCGAAGAAAAAGATATCACTCGGGCAAAATCCGACTCTTGATTGGGGTTATATGGCGGGCCGTGCCAAAGCCCGCGATTATATCACCATTCTGAACGAAGCCCGAACTGCTGAGCGGTGCGCGTCGTTCAGGCTGCGCCCGTCACGGTAAAAACCTTAAAAAGCGAGTCCCCAGCAAATCTTGCCGCAAATTCTCCCTGACGCCCCGTTTACCCTGCCATTCGACCATGACCAGAGTACTACACGCTCGAGGAAACCATGCAAAAGCTTGAACAACGCCCGGCCTATACACTGATGATCGCGGACATGGCGCGCGAGGAGCGCCCGCGTGAGCGGCTGATTCACTACGGGGCCAGCGCCCTCGCCAATCGCGAGTTGCTCGCCATCCTGCTGCGCACGGGCGTGCAGGGCTGCTCCGTGCTCGACCTCTCGGACAGGCTCCTGAGTGAGTTCGGCGGGCTGCGCGGTCTCTCCCAGGCCACCGTCAATGAGATCAGCCAGACGGTGCATGGCCTCGGCCCGGCCAAGGCCGCGCAGGTCCTGGCCGCGCTGGAGCTGGGCCAGCGCGCCGCCACGCTCCACCCCGACGAGAAACCCCAGGTCAAAACCCCTGCCGATGCCGCGAACCTTCTCATGGGCGACATGGCTTACTTTAATCAGGAGCATCTGCGCGTTTTGATCTTGGACACAAAAAATGTGGTCCAAAATCAGTGGCGGCACTCGCTGTACAAGGGCAGTCTCAACTCCAGCGTCGTGCGCGTCGCGGAGGTCTTCCGGGAGGCGATCCGATGCAACGCCGCCGCCATCATCGTGGCGCACAACCACCCCTCCGGCGACCCGACGCCCTCCCCCGAGGACATCCGCGTGACGCGCGATATTCGCCAGGCGGGCGAGCTGCTGGATATCCAGCTTCTCGATCACATCGTCATTGGGGCACAGCGCTGGGTGTCGATGAAAGAACGCGGGCTCGGTTTTTAGCGTTTGGCGTTCAACCATTTTTGAAGGAGCTAAAAATGATTAGGGTGTGTTTCATTTCAGTTGGAACCCGTCTGACCCGGCTTGGAATTCGCGCTGGCTCGCTGCGATGGTCCTTCGCTCTCCCAACTCATTTGAAACACACCCAAATGATTATTCCCTATGGTTACGGAATCTTGGTTGCTGATTTGCGAGGGCGCTATCCATTGTTGTATTTCGTACTGAAATTCATTGATTTCCTCATACGGACCTCTAAAAAAACAGGCAGTTTCTACAGGTCAGAGCAAATGATGATGATTGCGCTATGTGTGGAATATGATACTCTTCGCCCCCTTGACATATTGGGGGATTCGGTCTATGAGGCCATATACCCTGCATCTCGTCTCTAATCCACTAAGCTATTGGAGACTTTGACATCAAATGACTACACACAGTTTGTCACCCTCTGACTTTCAGCCTATCGCCATCATTGTTCAGCAGGGGAAAGTTCTCGATTTTATTGACGGCCAGACACAACGTGAGGAAACCCCTGAAGAATATGTCCGCCAGGAAATAGCCAAGTCCTTAGCTCGACTTTATCCATTGGTAGTCCAACATCGTACATTTTCTAGCTGTCCCAGCCCCACAAGGTTCGAGGGAATGGGGAAACAGGCTTGGTAATCAGGAAAGGGGCTGACACATCTCAATC
>JACCSL010000635.1 GCA_013812995.1 Ardenticatenales bacterium
GATTGAGATGTGTCAGCCCCTTTCCTGATTACCAAGCCTGTTTCCCCATTCCCTCGAACCTTGTGGGGCTGGGACAGCTAGAAAATGTACGATGTTGGACTACCAATGGATAAAGTCGAGCTAAGGAATGGCGACAAAATAACTCGGACAAAACGCACGATGTTTGCCGCGCCCGCCTGCCCTTAAAGGGAGCAGGCTACGATAGCAAAGCCCCTGACGGGGGCTGAGGCCGTTAGCCCCAGCGGGGCTTCGCTAAAGTAGCGCGGTGGCTTCAGCCCCGCGCGGGCGTGGCAAGCGCGAATGTCTATTTTTAACGCAAACGAGGACATACTATGGCCCGCTTCATTATTGAAGGACAACCCGCTCATTTTGGCGGGGAGGTTGAACCTCATGGGAGCAAGAATGCCGCGCTCCCCCTTATTGCCGCTACCCTTCTGACCGAGGAAGCGGTGACGCTCCAGCGCCTACCGCACATCGAGGATGTACGGGTGATGAAAGCCCTTGTAGGCGAGTTGGGCAGCCGGATTGAAGAGATCGCGCCTCACACGACACGCTTTGAGGCACGCGACATCCTCCAGACCAATCCCAGTCGCGCCCTCGCGCAGTCCATCCGCGCCTCTTTTTTGCTGGCGGGTCCGTTGCTCGCTCGGTGCCATCGCGCCACGCTCGCCCGGCCGGGCGGAGATCGCATTGGCCGCCGCCCGTTGGATGCGCACTTGGAGGCATTTCGGGAGATGGGGGTAGAGGTAGAGGTCACAGCAGACGCCTATCACCTCTTCGCGCCGCATGGTCTTCATGCGGCAGATATCTTTCTTATCGAGATGAGCGTGATGGCGACTGAGAATGTCGTGATGGTGGCCACGCTCACACCGGGAACGACCACGATTTGCAACGCTGCCAGCGAGCCTCACATCCAGGACCTTTGCCACCTTCTGAATGCGATGGGCGGGCAGATCGAAGGCATCGGAACGAGCACGTTGGTGGTTCAGGGGGTGGAGCGACTACACGGCGCGACCTTCGAGATTGGCCCTGACTACCTGGAGGTCGGCAGCTTCATCGGCCTGGCCGTGGCAACGGGCGGCGAACTTCTGATACGCAACTGCCGCCCCACTGAGCATCGCATCACGGCGATTGCCTATGGTCGCCTGGGTGTCCAGTGGGAAGTCCGGGGGGAAGATATCTTCGTGCCGCGCCATCAGCAGCTCATCGTGCAGGAAGACCTTCATGGAGCGATTGCTAAGATCGACGATGCGCCCTGGCCTGGTTTCCCGGCGGACCTGATCTCGATTGCGCTCGTGCTGGCAACCCAGGTGCAGGGCACGATTCTCATCCACGAGAAGATGTTCGAGAGCCGACTCTTCTGGGTGGATAAGCTCATCTCAATGGGTGCCCGCATTGTTCTGTGCGATCCCCATCGCGCGGTCGTCGTGGGGCCGTCGCCGCTCTATGGACAGGTGTTGAGTAGCCCCGACATTCGCGCGGGGATGGCGCTGGTGATCGCGGCGCTCTGCGCGGAGGGAACCAGCGTCATCCACAATGTCGAGCAGATTGACCGGGGCTACGGTGATCTGGATGTGCGACTGCGTGCCCTCGGAGCCACCATCGAGCGCGGCTAGCTGATGTAAAGGACGGGCGTGGCCCAGGTAAGCTTGTCGCGCCACTTGGCGTAGAGTGCCATCCGCGCCCGTGCCAGTGCCTCGGCAAAGCTCTTGTCGAAAGAAAGTTCCTTATAAAAGGTTTCCGTCAGCAGGACTGCCGCCTCATCCTCGATGGCATATTGCATGGCGAGCACATTGGGGATGCCCTGCTTTAGCAACGAGACCGCGACGGCTGCGCCTGGCTGGTTTCCAACGACCTGCGCCGAGGAACAGGCATTGAGGAAAAGAAGCTCGATGCCGTGGTCCTTGAAAAGCAGCCCCAACTCGCGCGCCGAGATGGGGTCCGGATAGCCATCACTGTCACAGAAAATCAGTTCTCCCATACCATTGACCGGGTTCACGCTGCCGTGACCAATGAAGTGAACCGCGTTGGGCCGCTTCTCGATGAGGGCGGCCTGTACCCGCTCCCAGGAGCCGCTCTGCACCCAGTCATATTGGTAGTGGTACCGCCCCATCCACCGTAGTGCCTTCTTCAGCTTTGTTACCTCGCTCTTGACGTTCAATCCTTCCAACCCTTTCGGCTCGGAGGAAACGATGAGGAGTGAGAGGGGGCGCGACAGGTGACGGTCCCCGTCGGCGTGGGGCGCGTCCAGCACGCGCACCAGAGGGACATGCGGCTCCATCCCCAGAAAATTGTACTCATCGCACATCAACTCCCAGGGCCACTCCACCAGCTCTTCTGCCGCCGACAGGTCAAGGAGTAGGGGAAGGCCCCACCGGCGGCGCTGCCGCCGCTGCTGGGCCCGCTCCCTTGCCACGCCCAGGTGCACCGCAATCCGGGGAGGCAGCAAGAGGTTATGGAGCATCTTCGGTAGCTCCTCCAACGATGGGGGAAGTACCTGCGTCTCCTCAAGTGCCTTGCATGCGTGGGGGATGAGTGTCTGGAGGGAGGAGATATCCATCGTGGTGGAGGTCTCGCCATTCAGAGAGCAGGCAGCGCGCAGATGATATTGTTTGTCCTTCTGCTGGGTGACGGTCAGATGGAAGGAGGGCATGGGCTCTCGCTTCGGTAGGTTGAGAATCGAGAGCAATTCAGCAGCGGTAGCCTCCAGGCTCCAGGC
>JACCSL010000637.1 GCA_013812995.1 Ardenticatenales bacterium
CCAGTTGGATGACAGGACGGCCATCGGTTGGGACGGTCGCGGCTGCCTGCGGTGCCGGGGTCGCCGCCCCCCCACAGGCCACCAGAAATCCCAACAATAGCAGCAGTGTACTCCCGACTTTCATCAACCGTTCCATCTTGTCCTCCTTGAAAATGGTGCCCGACCCACGCCTCGTAGTCGGTTGAAGGAACATCTGGCCCATTGTGAGTCGAGGAATGGTGATGAGCGAGAGGGAAATCAAGAATGGCAGCCTCGCTCTGCTTGCATGGCTCACACCCTGAGTATAATCTGTAAGCGTTCAGCCGTCAGCTATTTGCCTAGGACACCCATGCCTACCTACGAATGTATCTTTGTCTGTCGTGACAATCAGCGACAGCGGGGCCAATACTGGCTCCGCTTCTATGAGCGCCCCGAGCGCGTCGTGGCAATTATTGGCGAGGTGGTAGGCAATCGGGGTTCCAGTGTGACGAAGGCGATCACGCAGATCAGCCTGGCGCTCGTCGACTGTTTCGAGCTAGACCCCACGCGGCTCATCATCATCGACCACTACCCGCCCGACACGCTGGACCGTCACTGGGGAGAGTACAACCTGGTGCTCATGGAGTGGCATGGCAACCACTTTGCCTCGCCGCGCTGGCTCCACCAGCACACGCTGGATATCCGAGAGATCGTTACTGAGCACGTCCAGGTGGATGTACCCTTCTGGCAGCAGGACCGCGAGGCAGAGCTCTATCTGTGCGAGGTGGGCGAGCGGCGCGCGCTCATCTCCCCCACGAGTGAGGGGCGCTGGAAGGCCGTTGTCACGCGCGACGCTCGCACCGACACGGACCGAGATGACTTTGCTACCCGCCTGGAGGCGCAGGGCTGGGCGCTCAACGAGATCGCCAACGCCGCCGCAGAGTTCGATCTATGGCGCGTGACCACGCATTGACAACGTTGGAGCGTTGGAGCGTTGGAGCGTTGGAATGTTGGAACGTTGGAGCGTTGGAGCGAGAGTTATAGTCGGACCATCGTCTCCATTAGGCGCTCCAGGGCCGCGTTGGGGTCGGTGCAGATGCCGGAGTGCACAGGCGAGGTCTGGATCATGGTGCTACGCGGCGCGACCAGCCAGTGGAAGCGCTCCGCTACCGGCAATGCGCCGATAGCCCCAGCATCCTTTCCGCCAGTCCCGATCAATGGGATTATGTCAAGGTGGCGCTGCACCTCGTCGGGGTCACAGTCGGGGGCCATCGTAGCGAGGCGGGCACGGTCCAGCTCGACGCGCGCGGCCAGGAAGCGCTTCGTGCGGCAGAAGAGAATCACCCCGGCATTGATGAACTCTCCCCGCTCCACGCGGGGGACGATGCGAATCACGGCATAGTCGAAGGAGTTAGGCGCGGGCATTCAGGGCCTCCTCCAGGAAGGCGCGCGGCGCTTCCAGCCGCGCGAGCAGGAACTCGACGAAGGCGGCACGCTGCGCCGCCGGGCTCTCGAAGGCCCGCTCCCCCCCCAGCCAGCTATCGGGGATGAGCGCGACGATTCCCCCCAACAGCTCGGGCGTCAGCCGCGCACTGAACTGGGCGTCTGCCTCGGCCAACATCCGGGCACGGGGAAGGAGCACATGGTCGCGGATCTGTGGAAAGCGACCGCGACTGCGCGTGAGATAGTCATCCCAGTTGTGCTGGAAATACAACGACGCGCCGTGGTCCACCAGCCAGAGCCGCCGGTGCCAGATGAGCATATTCGTGTTGCGGGGCGTGCGGTCCACGTTGGTGATGTAGGCGTCCAGCCAGACGATCGCGGAGGCCAGCTCGTGCGCGGGCGGGTCGAGCAGCGGGTCGAAGCCCAGCGCGCCCGGCAGGTAGTCCAGCGCGAGGTTCAACCCTACGCTGCTCTGGATAAGCTCCTGAATCTCCTGGTCTGGCTCGGAGCGCCCCAGCATTGGGTCCACCTCGATGAACACGATCTCCGGCACGAGCAGCCCCAGCGCCCGCGCGATCTCCCCGCCCACGAGTTCCGCGATGAGCGCCTTGGCTCCCTGCCCCGCGCCCCGGAACTTCACCACATAGAGCCCATCATCGTCCGCCTCCACGATGCCCGGCAGCGATCCACCCTCGCGCAGCGGTGCCACATACCGCGTCGCCCTCACGGTGCGAATCATGGCAATGCCCCTGCGTTAGGCAATGAGCGGGTCATTGCAGGGGCGGGTCTGAGACCCGCCCCTACAATGGGTTTCGCGTTGTGATTCTCTACCATTGTCCTCTGTCCTTTGCCATCTCTTCCGCCATTCACCGCTCCTTGCGCCGTTCGCCGTTACTTTCCCCCTTTAGGGGCCTACTTGGTGACTTTTGCCTTTTAACTTTTCTGCTTCTGACGGAATTTGTGGTATGGAAGATTGGGAAGCGTGCCATGCGAGCCCTCTCCCCCACGTCGCTTCGCTCCGTGTCCCCTCTCCCGAAATCGGGAGAGGGGCGGCCGAAGGCCGGGGAGAGGGCCATCCCGCAGAGCCATGACTCAACCACATATTCCAGCAGAACCAGGAACTTTTAACTTTCCGTTCTCTCCGGTGCCGCTGCCAGCCGCAGCAGCGCCCCGTACGCCGCGTCGCGCACCTCTTCGCTCTGGTCCTCGTGCAGCACGCGGGCCAGCCGCGCGAAGATCGCCTCGTCCCGGTAGAGCGGCTCTAGCTGGCCCAGGATGCGCGCCGCCTGCTGACGCACCTTCGATCCTTCTTTTGGTAGGTCATACCAGGGCTGGGTGGCGTAGTCCAGCGCGGCAAGCGCCGTGGCTATGGCGCGCTGGCTAAGATCGCGATCCTGGTCATTAATGAAGAGTTCCGCTACCTGGAGGCGCTCCGGCCAGCTCTCCTCCCCACGCATGTCGTCAAGGAGGGCGCACAGCTTGGGCAGCAGGTGAGGTGGCGGCCCGCCGGGCATGGCGATGATGGCCCACGCCGCTCCCTGCCGCGCGGGCCAGGCAACGGAGTCCAACATGGCAACTACCTGGGCCAGCAGTGCCTCATCCTCCGCCAGCAGCGGCGCGTAGGCGTCGGCCACGGCGCGGCGGGTGTCCTCGCCCGTGTCGCTATAAGTCTGCCCTCTACCCTCCTCAATCAATGTACCCAACCAGGAAAGCAGCCTCGGCCTTAGTTCTTCATCTCTGGTAAGAAGTGGCAGCAACGATCTCACTGCCGCCGTGCGTACGTTCCCCGACTCGTCGGCCAGGCGCACCTCGACCGCCTGGCGTGCCGTCGCGTCACTCCCCACCAGCGGAGCCAGCGCCCCCACCGCCGCCGCCCGCACGTCATTATCCGCGTCGGCCAGGCGCACCTCGACCGCCTGGCGTGCCGTCGCGTCGCTCCCCACCAGCGGAGCCAGCGCCCCCACCGCCGCCGCCCGCACGTTTCCCGACTCGTCGAGCAGGCGCGCTTCCACCGTCTGGCGTATCCCCGCATCGCTCCCCACCAGCGGAGCCACCGCCCCCACCGCCGCCGCTCGCACGTACCAGTCCGCGTCGGCCAGGCGCGCCTCGACCGCCTGGCGTGCTATCGCGTCACTTACCACCAGCGGAGCCAGCGCCCTCACCGCCGCCGCCCGCACATTTCCCGACTCGTCGACCAGGCGCGCCTCGACCGCCTGGCGTGCTGTCACATCGCTCCCCACCAGTGGAGCCAGCGCCCCCACCGCCGCCGCTCGCACGTACCATTCCGCGTCGGTCAGGCGCACCTCGACCGCCTGGCGTGCTGTCACATCGCTCCCCACCAGTGGAGCCAGCGCCCCCACCACCGCCGCTCGCACGGTCCATGCCGTGTCGGCCAGGCGCGCCTCCACCGCCTGGCGCAGAGGCGCGCAACCTGCTTCTCCCAGGATAGGTTTCAGGGCAGGCAAGACGTGGAATTGCAATTCTTCATCTTGCAGAGAGTGCATCAGGGCGGACAGGGCCGCCGGATGCCCCTGGCGGGCCAACTGTGCCAGCCCGGTCAGGGCGTTGTCGCGGACAGTGGGAATGGAACTGTGTTGTAGGGCAATGAGATGCTCAGCAATGTCATTGAGGACGGCGCTGGAGAGGCCCACGTTGTCGGCGGCGAGGGCGGCAGCGAGGAAGAGGTCGCGGTGCAGAATTTCTTCGCGCTCACTGCCCGCGTAGAGAATGCGGCGCGCAAAGTCGCTGGCCTGGTCGCGCCGCTGCTCGATGATCCCCAACTGCCCCGCGCAGAGCAGGATCGGCTCGCGCCAGCGCGAGCGGTGGAGATTCGGCTGGAGGCAGCTCCAGCGCGCGTCCGGCTCCAGGCGGGCCAGGGCCCGCCCGGCGAAGTACTCTTGAAAGGTGAGATGCAGGAAGCCGAAGGCGTCGCGCCCCCGCTCCACGACCAGCCCGGCGAAGTGGCGCATGTCTCGCAGAAAGTGCTCGGCGTCCCGCTCTGCCTTCGCCCTCGCCTTTGGCGAGGCATTGTCAGGGGTGTGTCCCTCGTAGCGAAGGCATATCTCGCCTAGCACCCGCGCCAGTTCGTTGCGGCGGGCGGTGCCACTCGGCTTGTTCTGCTGGAGCCAGAAGGCCAGCTCGATGAGGTGCGCGATGGCATCATGGGGTTCGAAGCGCTCTGGGGTGGTGGTCCGCGCGCCCCCGCTGCGGCTGCCCTCCCAATTATTAATCAGAGTGCGGGTATAGCGTTCGTACAGTTCCACGCACCGGTCGGGGAGCTTGCCGCCGTTGCGCCGCAGGAGAGCCAGCATCGTTAGCAGGAGGGGGCTGGCCGCCAACCGCTCCACGCTGGAATTGCTCCGGACATCCTCCAGAAGCGCCTTCTCCTCCACCGCCGCCTGCTGGAGGGCGAAGGCGCTCTCTCCCTCTTCTGACCAAATCTCGTAGGCGCGACACCACTGATGGGCAAAGAGTTCGATCTCTGCATACCCGAAGTCCAGCACGGTGACATGGGGGAGGTCGCCAGGCACACGCGCCTCGCGGTAGCCGACGATGCGGCTGGTGAGGGCGAAGCGGTTTCCCGGCCCCATCCACTGACGCAGGAGCGCCGCTGCCTGCTCTGCAACAAACTGGCGCGTGGTCGTGTCAAGCACCTCGTCCAACCCATCCAGCAGGAGGAGGGCACGCCCCTCGGTCAGAGCCTGCTGGAAGAGCGGCGCGAGGCCGGGCAGGCTGTGCCACTCCTGGTAATAGAGGGCGAGAAAGTCACCCAGCGCGTGTTTCTCCGGCGCACGTCGCAGGTAATCATCATACGCCGCCAGCGGGACGAAGATAGGCAGCACGTCGGCCCGCTGCCCGTCGCGGTGCGCGGCGCGCAGGGCCAGGTAGTGCAGCAGGGTCGTCTTGCCGGAGCCCGGATCACCCAGAATGACAATCCCCTGCTGCGAGGCATCATCAAGGGTCTGCTGGATGGAGCGGCGCTGGAGGCGGGCCACATCGCGCCGGGCGTCGCGATTCCAACGCTCGGCGCGCAGGCTATCCAGATGAAGCGCCATCTCCTCCCGTGCCTCCTCGCTCAGGGTCTTGGCCTCCAGCAGGAGGCGGCGTTCCTCGGCGCTGTAGCTGTCGGCGGCATCCGGGACATCCGCCACCGCCTTCAGCTCCACAAAGACATCCTTTAGTGAAAGGGAAATCGGTTTGCCGGTCGAGGCGATGCCCCGGAAGGTCAATTGTTTGAATTGCTCGATGATGGTCTCGCGGTAGTGCTCCTCCAGAGCGCGCAGCTCATCAGCGGTCAGGTGGCGCTCCCCGTCGCGTTGGGTACGCAACTCCGCAACGAGTTCCTCGCCCCACGCTCGAAGCGCAAGTACCATCTCCGAGCCAGCCACGCTGCTCGTCGAGCCCGAAGGTAGTCCCTCCGCTAACTCATCCGCCAGCGCAGAGAACTTCTGAGGAAGTGATGTGCCCGCTGGGCCAGCCGCGCTCAATGCGCGCAGGAAAAGCACCAGCGCATTCTCGCCCCCAACATTCTCTTGTTCGTGGAGGTACTTAATCACGCCATTGATACGCGCGGTTTTGGCCACGTAAGAGGGTAGGCTATCTCGCCAGGGACGAATTCGATGGTCTACAAAGAGGTCGCGCAGTTCTCCCTCGATGTTGAAGGCATCGGATTTTGCCCGGGTCTCGCGCAGCCGCTCAAGAAGGTCATGGGGAATGCCAAGCTGGTCGCGGACGGGCGCGTGGCGAGCCTCTACCAGCTCCTGCCGCTCCAGCGCGCCCATCTGCTCCGCCATCTGCCGCAGGGCAAGCTTCATCGGCATGGGCAAGGCTTTTTCCTCGCTAGCAACCGCGTAGAAGGCCGCGATCATCTCCTGAACAAGTGCGTCGAAGGACGCTTTGCCCAACTGCTCTGCACTCAGCCCCGCCGCCGCAAACTCCTCGCGCAGCAGGTCGATGTCCAGCGCGCTCCCCGCGCCCGGCGCGAGCAGCAGCCGGAACTGTCCCACCACGTCATAGCTGCGCAGCCACTCCTCGAAGAGACCAAGGTCGTGCCCGGATTCCTCCTGGCTCAACACCCACTGATCCAGCGCCGCCGCGAGTGCTGCCCCAAACGCATGTTGGAGCGCCGCCTGCTGCTCGGGCATCTGGAACTGACCCCGCACCTGCCGCCCCGCTGCCTTGAGCAAATCTGCTACAAACCGGCCCACGAGCCCGCCTGTTTCATCGCCTTCCATGCCAAACACAAACTTATGTAAATCCGGCGGCAGATTGCTGACCCATTCCATAATCCATCATTCTCCTAAAACAGTCCCCAACGGATGCGCGACGCCCCACGCGGCATTTGCCCTGCGCGCTCACAGGCGAAGCATTCGGGCCACCTATCGCAGATGCCGTGTGGACCGTGTGCGAATGCTGTCGCCCCTACCTTCGATTTGCCCCACCATCCTTCATTTCTGCCTATCCTTGCTCCTGCCGTTCTACTCTCCAAACGATATCCCCAAATCCCGCGCCGTCCGCACGATGTCGCTGTCCGGCGGCACCACCTTCAGGCGACCCGCCGACTTGTCTAGCGCAACATAACTCACCGTCGGTGGGTTCAGCGC
>JACCSL010000653.1 GCA_013812995.1 Ardenticatenales bacterium
CGCCCACAGCGCCAGCAGCAGCAGCGCCGCGCCAAAGCAGAGCGTTGCCACGAGCAGCGTGCGGCGCGGCCCGGCCACGGTGGCAATCGTTCGGAGCCCGTTGGCCTGATCACCTGGCACATCATGCAGCGTTTTCAGCACCTCGCGCCCGCCAAAGAAGAGGCCAAGCGTCGCGGCGGGGAGCAGAATGACGGGGACGTTGCCTGCCAACAGTCCGCCATAGCCCAGCGCCATGCCCGTTAGCACCCCAACGACGGCATTGCCCAGCAGCGGAATGGCCCGCAGGCGCAGCGTGTAGCCAAAGAGAAGGGCGAGGCCCAGCAGTGTTCCCAGGGTGGAGCCCAGACCGAGCGGCAGAGCCAGGAGCAGCGCCAGCGCACCGGCCCCATACGCCAGGCAGCGCGCCTCCAGCGGTGTCGCTGCGCCCCGTGGGATGGGGCGACCGGGGCGGTTTATCTGGTCAATCGGCGCGTCGTGACCATCGTTGAAGGCATTGCCCGCCGCGCTGAGCAGAAAGGCCACGAGCATTGGCATGGCCCAGGCGGGGCTCCAGGCCGCCCCCGCCACGCGCCCGCCCACCCAGACGGCCAGCGCCGCCCCCAGCGCGCTGTGGGCGCGCGCCAGTTCCAGCCATACGAGCGGGTGGCGCAGCACGGTCATGGCTCTTGCTCTTTTTCCTCCGTGCCGCGTGGCGCGCCCAGCACGGTCGCGAGGCTCCACAGCACCACGAGCGCCACGAGTGCGCCGATGAGCGAGAGTACAATCAGCCAGGGCGCGAAGCCAGGCTGGACACCCCGCTGCCCCCCTGCCAGCACCATAGCCGCCCAGAGCACCACGAGAGCCAGTGCCAGCCAGCGCCGCCTCATGCCCCGTGGTGGCCACGCCGCCCACAACGCCAGCAGCAGGGCAACGATCAGAATCAGGTTGCTCATTCGAGGGCTTTGCGCACGGCGGGGGCGACCTCGGTGCCGAGCAGCTCGATGGCGCGCATGACCTTGGCGTGAGCCATCGGCCCAATGCTGAGCTGTGCCACAAAGCGTTGATGGTGGAAAATCTCGTGTTGACGGAGGATTTTCTCGATGACCTCCTGGGGGCTACCAATGGCCAGAGCCCCCAGGGGCGAGCGCAACTGGTCGAACTGGGCGCGGCTCATCGGCCCCCAGCCGCGCTCCCGCCCGATGCGATCCATCATCAGCGCGAACGACCCATAGCTCTCATCGGCGGCCTGCTGCGAGCTTTCCGCCAGGTAGCCGGGGGAGTTGATGCTCACAGGGAGGTGCGCCGGGTCATGTCCGGCCTGGCGGGCTGCCTCGCGGTAAAGCTCGACCAGTGGCGCGAACCGTTCCGCTGTCCCCCCGATAATCGCCACCGCCAGAGGCAAGCCAAGCCGCCCCGCGCGCACGGCAGATTGAGGCGTACCGCCCACGGCCAGCCAGACCGGGAGTGGGTTCTGGAGGGGACGCGGGTAGACCCCCAGATTCTGTAGCGCCGGGCGAAGTTTCCCCGACCAGGTCACCCGCTCGGACTCGCGCAGCTTCAGAAGCAGCTCCAACTTCTCGGCAAATAGCGCATCGTAGTCGTCAAGGTTGTAGCCAAAGAGGGGGAAGGACTCAATGAAGGAGCCGCGCCCTGCCATGATTTCCGCGCGGCCATCCGACAGCAGATCGAGGGTGGCAAAATCCTGGAATACGCGAACGGGATCATTGGAGCTTAGCACCGTGACGGCGCTGGCCAGGCGAATCGTCTTGGTGCGGGCGGCGGCCGCAGCCAGAACGACGGCGGGCGAGGAAACCGCAAAGTCTGGGCGATGGTGTTCGCCGACCCCGAAGACATCCAGACCCACCTGGTCGGCCAGTTCTATCTCCTCAATGAGGTCGCGCAGCCGCTGCCCGGCACTCTGCGCGCTGCTATCCGCGACCTCGGCAAAGCTGTAGACGCCAATTTCCATTGTTATTCTCCCTTTCTCCTTTCGGCCTGCTCTGGCGAAAGTTTAGCTTCTGTCGGCCCAAGTTGCACACCTATGAGAGGTTCTCAGGGCTTCTCAAAAGTCGGACCCGCCCTGTGGAGGGAGGCCCTCTCCCCGGCTTTCAGCCGCCCCTCTCCCGATTTCGGGAGAGGGGACACTGAGCGAAGCGACGTGGGGGAGAGGGC
>JACCSL010000692.1 GCA_013812995.1 Ardenticatenales bacterium
GATTCTCACTCGTCTTGCCTTGCCTGAGCAAAGCATCAAGGTGGAGCAGACAGCCCACTACGAGATTACCGTGACAAACCAGGGTAATGTTGCCGGGTTCTTCAATATTGCTTTGGTGGGATTGCCAGAGAGCTGGCTTTCCTTCTCTGCGACTTCTCTGCGGCTCGCACCCGGCGAGAGTGCGACCAGAGTCCTTCGCGTTACACCGCCACGCCTTGCCACGAGCCGGGCCAGCTATTACCCCTTTTCCCTGACGGCGACCTCGCCCGCCTACCCTGGAAAGCACAGCCAGCAGGAGGCCCTCCTCTGTGTCAAACCGTTTTACGATTTCTCCCTTGACCTGATTCCTCCCGCGCAGCCGCTTCCGCGCTGGTCCAACACCTATGGACGGATGATGGTAGTGTTCAGCAGCCAGGGTAACAGCCCCTTGAGCGTTCGCCTCCAGGGAGAGCCAGCAGACAATACGCAGGGGTGGCACTTTGATTTTGCCCTGCCCGGTGACATGACTTCTGGCCGTGACGAGATTCTCCTGCTCCCCGGGGACTGTGTCTCGATTCCTCTGACTGTCACTCCGCCCTTTTTTTCTTTTGCAGGGCTAATCAATGAGCCGCGCCGCTTCACGCTGACCATGACAAGGGTAGGAGCAGAGGGTTACACGGACAGCCGCTCCGTTGAGGGTGCTTTGCAAGGGAGTGTACTGCCCATGTCTATGCTCTTTGCCAGTGCTGGCGTGGGCGTGGCTCTTCTACTTGGGATGCTGCTCTGGCTTTTCCCTGCTCCTTCATCGACGCCCCCGCCCCCTCTCCCGTCGCCTGCCCTTGCCGTGTCAAACCCATTACCGGCTCCCGCTCCTGGCGTCAGAATAATGTCCTTCACACCTTCAGTGGAGCAGGTAGACCCGGAATCCCGCCTGGCGCAGGCGGGGCCGCTTGTCCCCGTGATGGTTCCCACGGCGATCCCTGAAGCAGCTTTTGTGGCTCTATCGGAGTCCATTGCCCCTGCCACCGATACGTCTACAACTTCCATGCAGTCAGCCGCCGCTTCTGCACCTTTGGAACCAGCACCTTCCGTCCCTGAACCAATGACGTACGAGGCCATGTTCAAAGAGATTGGGGAACGGTACGATCTGGATTGGCGGCTACTAGCCTCGATGGCGTACAAGGAAAGCTCCCTCAACCCCGCTGCTGTTGGCCGAGATGGAGATATGGGGCTCATGCAAATCATGCCGCCAACCTGGGAGCAGATTGCCCCGCAGGTCGGGGTCTCCGATCCCTATGATCCTTACAGCAATGCGCTGGCGGGGGCAGCCTTTCTCCGTTATCTTATCGATTACTCTCAGGCGCAGGGGCAGACGGAACTCTATTGGGCACTCCTCGCCTACAACTGGGGACCGACCAATATGCAACAGCATGTCCGCGCCGGGCGAGGGTGGGCAGAGGTTCCCTGGCTCAAACAGAAATATGTCTGGGAGATTATGACTGAGTCGGCATCCCCTTCGGCGAGCTGGTGGAGCGAGGAGATGCAGCAGCCTCTTCCATAAGAATAGGGTGCTTTCAGGAGGAAACGCATGATGAGTGAACAGAGCGAGGTCGTATCCATCTCCGAGCAGGCAGAACTATATCATCCTTCACCAGAGGTCATTGCGGGGTCTCACATCCAGGATTATACTGCCTGGCGCGAAGCGGCCAACGCAGATATTGAAACTTTCTGGGCCGAGCAGGCCAAGCAGTTGGACTGGTATAAACCCTGGACCACCATCCTTGATGAGAGCAATGCACCCTTTTACAAATGGTTTGTCGGGGCGGAGACCAATATCGTTCTGAATGCCCTCGATCGTCACCAGACGAGTGCCACCCGCAACAAGATCGCCTACATCTGGGAGGGCGAGCCAGGGGACATGCGGACCCTTAGCTACCACGCATTGAACCGCGAGGTCTCCAAGTTTGCCAATGTGTTGCGCTCAATGGGGGTCAAGAAGGGCGACACCGTTACCATCTATATGGGGCGCGTGCTGGAACTCCCCATTGCCATGCTGGCCTGCGCCAAGATCGGCGCGATTCACTCCGTTGTCTACGGAGGCTTCTCTGCGCAAGCCCTGGCGGACCGTATCGAGGATGCTCAGTCGAGAGTGCTTATTACCCAGGATGGTGCATGGCTCCGGGGCAAAACTGTCAACCTAAAGGACATTGCCACTGAGGCCGTGCAGAAGTCGCCCGTAGTACAGACAGTCATAGTC
>JACCSL010000713.1 GCA_013812995.1 Ardenticatenales bacterium
GCTTGAGAACGGAGGGAAGCGAGGGTGGGTAGTAGTAAGTGGTCAGGGAGTTCAGGCGCACCAGGGTTTCGCTGTAGTGCGCGGCGGCTACCTCGTCCTCCATGAGGGCGCTGGAGAGGAAGTAATCAACCGCAGGTAGCCCCGTCGTGACCGGGTGACCCCAGGTGACACACTGGACGGGAGCCAGCCGCACGGAGGCGAGCGCATAGGAAAGCGGTTCCATGCCAATATCGGTGAAGAAGAGAATATCCAACCCTAGCTCGGCGATGCTCTGCGAGGCAGTCTGGAGATGCGCGGGTAGTTCGAGGTAGCGGTCCGCGTGCTCCCGGATGAATTGGTTGCCCTCGTCCTCGTGGTAGCCAAGGGAGAGCACTGTCACCTCGAAGTCATCGCGGGAGAGAGTCGCGATCAGGCCACGATTCAGATGGCCGATGGTGTGGTTCTTAAAATACCTGGAGAGAAAACCGATGCGAATCTTGCGCTGGCTGGGGTCAACCAGGCGAGGCGCAACCTCTCGGATGGGAAGATAGAGCCGGGCAATCTTCTCCTGAATCTCGCGGTCATCCAGCCCCTGGTAGGCCAGCAGGAAGTTACTCTGGATATTTTCCTTGAGCGGGTCCAGGGTGATGTTGTCGCGCAGCAATGCCTCGACCTGCGCCACAAGCCGCGTACGCCATTGCTGTAGCTCCTCCACGGAACGATAGATGACAGGGAGGAGGGTCGCGATCTTGATACGCAGCGCCCGGTTGTCACTCTGGATCTGCAATGCCTCTTCAAAGCTCGCCAGCGCCTCCTCTATCCGTCCCTGCTTGTGAAGTGCCGCGCCCAGATTGATGTGGGCCTCCGCAAAATCAGACTGAAGGTGTGTTGCCTGCTGAAAGCATTCCATCGCGTCATCGAGATTGCCCTGATCCAGCAGAACGTTCCCAAGGTTATTCTGGGCCTCCGCGAACTCAGGTCGGAGGTGAAGGGCATGGCGCAGGCAATTCATCGCTTCCTGCAATCTGCCCAGCTCGTGGAACGCGCCCCCAGGTTGTTGTAGGCAGAGGCATTGTTAGGGTCAATCTCCAGCACTTCCTGGTAGCGGGCTGTGGCCTCTAGGAGTCGCCCCTGCCTGAGCAGCACATTCCCCAGGTTCGTGAGTGCCTTCAGGTAGCCTGGCGCATGATAAAGCGCTGCCTCGTAACTGGCAGTCGCCTCGTCCAGTTTCTCCTGGTTTTGGAGGGTGTTGCCGAGATTGTAATGCGCCTCCGCAAAGCCAGGTTGAAGGCGAAGTGCCTCGCGGAAGGCAGCGGCTGCCTCCTCGTGTTTGCCCTGCGCGTCCAGGGCCATGCCCAGGTTATTCTGTGCGCTGGCATAGTCGGGGCGGAGGCGTAGCGCTGCCTCGTACTGCGCGATGGCCTCATCAAGGTGCCCCTGCATGTGCAGAAACACACCGAACTGATTGTAAATCTGGACATTGTCCGGCTTGAGGTGCACCGCCTCCTCGTAGCTGCGCCGGGCCTTGTCCAAACGCCCCATTGATTGGTAAATCCGGGCGAGGGTGGTGTGAAGCAGCGAGTTGTCCGGCGCGGCGGCCACGGCCTGCTGGAGATAGGTCAGGGCGCGCGGGTACTGGGCGCGCGGGTGGGCCAACAACCCAAGGAGGCGAAGAAGCTCTGGATGGTTTGGAGCCTCACGCAGAATCTCCAGGTATTGCTCCTCGGCGGCCTCCAGCTTTCCGGCCTCGTGGAATTGGGCAGCGGCGGTGAGACGTTGAGCGATGGTTGGCATATGAGAAGTGTCCTTAGTTTTAGGTCGGTTCTCCATTTCCCAGAGAGACAGCGAATAAATCCCCTATCTCAATGAGCAGTCCTTCGGCGCGGAAAAAATCAAGCAGTTTTTCCAGTGTTCCCAGATCGACGCGACGATTTTTGTTACCAACCATGTGGTAAAGGGTGTTTTGGTGCAAACCTGTGGCCCTAGCTATATCTGTCCAGTCATAGGCTCTCCCCGTGGTAATTTCCAACTTTGCTTTGAGGGGAAGTAAGTTGAAACGCACCTTCGCAGCTTCCTTGCTAGTCACTCCAAGACCCCCATTCTGTTTGTGATGTGCATGAAGGGTTATTACAACAACACAATGGTATTGACATATCAAAGAAACTTTGATACACTACTTTCAGTTCTTGAGTTTAGAGCCGAGGCTGAAAGAGCAACTTAACAACTGAAAAGGAATCGGGGATGATAGGTTCATCAAATCCCTCACGAGGAAAGAGAAACCTATGATCGACCGATTCCGCGAAGGAGTATAC
>JACCSL010000721.1 GCA_013812995.1 Ardenticatenales bacterium
GGAGCAAACAGACCGGTATATATCTATATTTTTGCCTCTGTTTGGTAAAGCAAGAAATGTACTATGAGGCGAGGTATCTGAAATTTTTCTGGTACTCAGATACCTCATTTTTATAAAGCAAGAAGTGTGCCGCGAGAAGCATCTGGCTAGTCGGAAAGGCTCTCGCCCCGCCACAATGCCTGTACCTCCTCGGGATGGCGCTTCTGGCGTCGGAGGAGCTCATCGTAGAGCACATGATTCTCGGTGAGGTGCTTGATAAGATCGCTCTCGCTGCTTGCGACCAGATCGACTTCCCGCCGCAGGGCTGCAACAGCCTCTTGATACGTGGCCCAGGTGGTCATGATCGCCTGATCCTTGGAGCGGAGCAATACCCCCTCATTCTCGACGCCGATGGCCGTCATGAGGGCGTTACGCTCGTCATCGGTGAGCAGGCCAATCGCATCCTTAATGAGCTGTTTGTCGCGCTGGCGACTCTCATTCATAGGCGCATCACCGATCTTATAGCGGAAATTCTTCGCCGTTTCGGCGGCTTCCTTATACATCTTCCGGCGATCCTCGGTTATTCCCGTATCACCCATCTTCTCTAACTCCTTTCGAATGTCGGCAAAACAGACGGCTCTCGCCTGGTATGGTACCCGCAGGCGAGCAAAACGTCTATTTATTAGTTGATAACTTGTCCGTCCCTTCCCCACAACCAACTTGCAGGGTAGGCGCGAAAAGCGTAAAGTCTTGCCCTTACCTCCCAAAGATCATCGTGAGCAAACTATGACCCATGCCCTTCTCTTGGACCTGGACGCTACCTTACTGCGTAACAGCATGGACGACTTTCTCCCTCACTACCTTCAATGCCTTGACCAAAGCTGTGTCCGCGCATATGGCACCTGAGCCCTTTCTGCGCGTGCTGCACCAGGCCACGCAGCAGATGATGGCAAACACGGAGCCGCTTTTGACGGTCGAGCGCGCCACGCTGGACCCGATATTCACCCGCTTCTATGACGAGGTGTTTCCGACGCTCTTCGGGACGACGGAGCGCATGGTGGGATCGCAATCCCTCCTTACGGCGGCGAACTGGGTCGATACCTACCCGGTCGCGGATGCGGAGTTCACCCCCGATGCGCAGGGCACCCTGGAGGATCTCCGCTGCTGGCTCTTTGACGATAAGCAGGGCTGACCCCGTGCCACTGTCGCTGCTGCTTCAGGGCTTGCTGCTCGGCTTTTCCATTGCGGCACCCGTGGGTCCCATCGGCGTGCTCTGCATCCGGCGCACGCTCGCGGGGGGGCGGTTGATGGGGCTTCTATCCGGTCTGGGGGCGGCAACCGCAGACGCGCTCTACGGCTGCATCGCGGCCTTCGGATTAACCTTCATCTTCGATTTTCTAGCTCAGTACCAGAGCGGACTACGCCTCGTTGGCGGGTTGTTTCTTTGCTACCTCGGCATCACGACCTTCAGGAGTCGCCCTGCCGAGGTAGCCGCCGCCGCCAGGAGTGAGGGGTTTGTGGGAGTCTATCTCTCGACCCTCTTTCTGACCCTTACCAATCCACTCACGATTTTGTCCTTCGTGGGGCTCTTTGCGGGGCTGGGACTGGCCGAGACAGTCGGTGATTACGGGGCGGCGGCGCTGTTGGTGCTAGGCGTCTTCCTGGGCTCTGCGCTCTGGTGGCTGCTGCTCAGCAGTGGGGTCTCCCTGCTGCGTCCCAGGGTCACGCCGGAGTCTCTGCGCTGGGTCAACCGAGGCTCCGGGCTGGTGATCCTGGGCTTTGGCGTGCTGGCGCTGGCAACTCTCTTCTGAGTGGCTGTTACTCTGCGTTATCGCTGGGTCGCCATTCGTCGTCAGACTCGTCCAACACCTCAGAGCCAGTTTGTCCCTGCCCCTGTTCCTTGACGTCATCGCTGGGTCGCCAGGCGTGCGCATCGTCCGCGGCGGGCAGCGAGCCGTGCGGCATCTCGTCTGATTCCCAGGTGGGACGCGTCTCGGCAGCCGAGTGGTCCCGCATCTTTTCGATCTCTTCTGGTTTATCTTTCTGATTGTGAGGCATAGGAAGCTCCTTGGCTAAATGGCGCGTTGATTTCAAAATGTTTAGCATGGCCTGTGCCACTGAGGAGATACCAGAAAGATGACCCTATCCCTTGAGGATGCGAATCGCCTTGCTGCCCTGCTGAACCAGGTCAGCTCTGCAACCGTCAAGGCGCTGTTGGCGGAGGAGCCCCAGCGCGCGCTGGAGGTTACCAGCGCGCTGCGCGACCTGCATGGACAGCTGGAGGAAGGATCGGAGATTGCGCCCTTTATTGAGGTGCTTCTGCGCTGGCTGGAGGGTCAGCGGCCCGAGGATAACGCGGTTCAGCACCTTGATCCGCTCTTCCAGCGCGCGCTGCGGGCGATGCGAGAGCAGGTCCCCCTCCAAATGCGCAAGACACGCGCTGACCCGGCGCAGGAACCTATCTCCCGGCGGGTCCTGTCGCAACTGGTGGCGGCCGTCGTGGCAGCCAAAAGCGTGGGCGATGCCCAGGCGCAACGTCAACTTGCGGCTCAGTTGGTGACGATTCAGGGAAAGCTGGGGCACCGCTGGCGAAAGCGCATTGGCCCGCTGCTGGAAAATCTGCGAGGGGTGTTGGGTGGCACAGATCCGCGTGTTCTGCCTGATGTGCCGGACGCCGCCTACCAGAAAATCTGGGTCAGCGCGCGCGACCTGCTGCTCGGAGCGCACTTTGACGAGGCCAGCGCGCGCGATCAACTTCTGGAGCGCCTCGCCCACAATACGCTCTTCATTGCTCGCTCGAAAAATCCAGAGCTAACCGAGCATTATCTCCGCGCCCTGCTGGAGGTCCAGCGCCAGGCACTGGAGAGCCAGGCTCCCACCATCGCCACACTCGTGGGCGCGATTCGTGCGTACCTTCAGGGGCTGGACCCGACTCCCTTCGTGGCACTATTGGACGGAGCGGAAGCTACCACCTGGCAAAAGGTTATGACTGAGCTGGACCACTGATACGGCGAACCCCACCTTCATCGATAGGATTTCCCCATGACTCTTTCCATGCCCGAGTCCTACGCGGCTCACCTCGTCCCCCACAGTGAATTGCGGGCGCGTGTCGAACAGTTTCAGCACGCGATGCGCATCGCGATGCTGGATGGCGCGCTGATTACCCACAAGACGGGGCTTTACTATCTCGCAGGCACCATCCAGCCCGTTCAATTCTTTGTGCCAACAGAGGGCGACCCCCTGCTGCTGGCACGGCGCAACGACGAGCGTATTCGCCTGGAATCGCCCTGGCGGCTGGAGCCGCTCCGCTCCATGAAAACCCTCTCGGATTCCCTGAAGAGTGCCGCGCATGGCTCCCTCGCAAAACTTGGCCTTGAGTTGGACGTGATGCCTGTCCTGACCTTCCGCCGCTACGAGAAGGCGCTGCCCGATGCCCAATGGCTCGACGTGGGCGGGATGCTGCGCGCCCAACGCTCGATCAAAACGGTGTGGGAAATCGAGCAGCTCCGCGCCATCCAGCCTCTGGCCGAGGCGATGCTGGCGGCGATTCCGCAGGTGTTGGCCGCAGGTTGCACAGAGGTGGAAGTGGCTGGCCGGCTGGAGGCGCTGGCGCGAGCACAGGGCCATCAGGGGCGCTCCTGGCTGCGCGCGTACAACATGGATATGTACTGGGGTCATCTCATCGCCGGGCCGAGCGGCAGCGTGGGCTCCTTCTTCGACTCGCCCAACGGCGGCTGGGGGCTGAACCCCGCCAAACCGGACGGCCCTGGCCTGCGCGTCATTGAGCCGGGGATGCCCGTGCTGGTGGACTATGTGGCGGCGCGCGGCGGCTATGTGCTGGACCAGACGCGCACCGCCGTGATAGGCACCCTGCCCGCCGAGCTTCAGGATGCCTACGCCGCCACCGTCGCCGTGCAGGAGGCCGTGGTCGCGGCGTCCCGCCCCGGCGTCTTCGGGAGCGAACTCTATGACCTGGCGCTGGAGGTAGCCGCGCGAGCGGGCATCGCGGACGGCTTCGGGGGGCGCGGGGAAAACCAGGCGCGCTTCGTGGGCCACGGCTTTGGGATGGAAATCGACGAGTTGCCACTCCTGGCGGCGGGCTGGGGCGAGCCGCTCCAGCCGGGGATGGTCTTCGCCCTAGAGCCCAAGTATGTTCACGAGACGCTTGGCATTGTTGGGATCGAGAATTCCTGGCTGGTGACAGAGGAGGGCGTCGAGCGGCTGACTCCGGCGGGCGATGAGGTGATTCAGATATGACCACACTCCGGCGACAACTCCTGTTCAGCAGCACCCTGACCACGTTGCTGGTCCTCTTCCTTGCCTTCCTCGTGGTGGCGGAGCGTCAAACGCTCAACAGCCTGGTGGGACGGCTGGCGGCCACCACCACGCTCGCCGAGCAGTCACGGGAACTGAGCCTCTATGTTCAGTACAATGCCCACGACGTCAGTGCCTACACGCTGGGCCATCAGGAGCACCTGGGCGAATTCGAGATTCATGCCAATGCTTTCTACGACATCCTGGATAGCCTGGATCGAGGCGTGACCGATGGGTTGCTGCACCTTGAAGAAGCCCATCTCCTGGCCGAGATTCGCCAGTTACGTAGCGAGTATGACGAGGCCTCGCAACTCCTGTTTGCCGCTGCCGAGGTCAATCGCCTGACTCCCTCTCCCCAGAATCAGGCGCTGGAAGATGACGCCTGGGCGGAAACAGATCAGTTGGGGGATCAACTAGACGAAGCCTCGCTCGATGTGTCCACTCATCTGCATCTCCACCGGGATCAACTCTTTGCCACGCTAGAGCAGCGCAACAATGGTATGCGGCTGGCGGTGCTCGTCCTTGGATTTGGCATCGCGGGGGCCATCCTATTTATCCAGCGGACGGCGGGACGAGCGGTAGAGCACAGTTATGCAGAGGTGTTCCAGTTAAAAGAGGAAGCGCAGGCCGCCAACAAAACCAAGAGTCAATTCCTGACAAACATGAGCCACGAACTGCGTACACCCCTGAACGCCATCCTGGGGTATACCGAGGTGCTACTGATGGGCATCGATGGACCGCTCTCAGACGATGCGCAGGAAGACATCCAGGCAATTCACGGCAGTGGCAAACATCTTCTTGCCCTCGTGAACGACCTGTTGGACCTCGCAAAGATCGAGGCGGGGAAGATGACACTGGAAAAACAGACGATGGAGGTGGCTCCGCTCGTGGAGGATGTTCAGTTCAAGATGCAGAGCCTCCTGTACGACAAACCGGTTGAACTGAAGGTAGAGGTGGAGGAAAATCTCCCGCCCCTCGTGGCTGACCCGGTGCGCCTCCGCCAGATTCTGACCAATCTGCTCTCCAATGCAATCAAGTTCACGGAGGAGGGCGAGGTGCGCCTGCGCGCCTACCAGCAAAACGGTCATCTGGCCCTACAGGTGTCTGATACGGGCGTGGGGATCAGTCCTGAAGCCCTACAGAAGCTCTTCGAGGAGTTCCAGCAGGTGGATGAATCGCACGAGCGGCGCGCCAAGGGCACCGGGCTGGGGCTGGCTATTACGCGCTACCTGATTCAGATGCATGGGGGCGATATTGCGGTGCAGAGTGAGAAGGGCACGGGGAGCACCTTCACCGTTACCCTACCCTGGAAGGTAGAGGAGAAAGCGTCGGAGCCCGAGGCATAAGCCCTCACCCCCACGTCGCTCCGCTCCGTGTGCCCTCTCCCGAAATCGGGAGAGGGGTGGCTGCAAGCCGGGGCGAGGGCTAGCCGTCAGTCGGCCAGGTCGCTGGCGATCTCCAGATCCTTCTCCACGGCGGCCGTGGAGGGCAGGGGGCGGTGCATGGCACGAAGCGGCGTGAAGCGGTTTGCCACCTCGCGGGTGTCCCGAACATTGAGCTTGTCGAAGAGGAAGGTAAATTGATCCTCCAGGGCCTGCCCGATCTTCTGCTGGCCCGCCTCGTCCATCTCCCACCACCGGCGCTTCATCGACCCAAACGCCTTCTTGCGGCTACTGTAGAGGAATTGCTCCTCGGTCATACCTTCTTTCCACTCGCTCTTCAGCTCCGCCCGGCAGTACTCGTAGGCACCGTTTTTCATCTCTTCCGGGGCGTGGTCGAAGATGATGTTCTGGAAGCCCGTCGCCAGGTGAATCTCCACCGTACCCACCTCGGGGAAGCGGTTGAAGGCTTCGGGCGGCAGGGTAGAGGCACCGTGTTGCACAGCCCCACCCAGCCCATAAGTCTCGCGCGCCTCGCGGCTCAACTCGCGGAGTGTGTCAAAGTCCACCTTGACCGCCGCCAATGTGCCATCCGGCAGGACAACGCCGCCGTGGCTCGTACCCGTCTGCACGGAAATCTTGGAGATTCCTTGCAGGTTCGGATGATAGGTCGCCAGCGTGCGGCGATAGCCCTGCATAAAAGCATGCAGCTCCGCCACGGTCGAGTTG
>JACCSL010000746.1 GCA_013812995.1 Ardenticatenales bacterium
TCGTAGCTCGCCCCGAACACCTCGGTGTCCGTCGGGTCGATAACAGAGACGAGCCGCCCTGCCTCATCGTAGGCGTAGTGCGTCGTCTGTGAGAGTGCGTCCGTGACCGCGATGAGCTGGCCCAGGATGTGGTAGGTGTAGTGCGTCGCCTCCCCGAGTGGGTTGGTGACCGAAGTCACGTTGCCTGCCGCATCGTAGACGAGCTCCGTCATCTCCCCAAAGGCATCGGTGATGGAGACCACTCGTCCTTCGCCGTCGTAGGCGTAGTGCGTGGCGGCACCGAGGGTGTCCGTGACCGCAATGAGGTTCTCCACCTCATCATAGGCGTAGTGGGTGCTCCGGTCGAGGGCGTCGGTGACCACCGTCAGGTGGTCCAGTTCGTCGTAGGCATAGTGCGTGACCGCGCCGAGGGTATCGGTCATGGCGGTCATGTTCCCCACCTCATCATAGACGTAGTAGGTACTCTGGTTGAGGGCGTTCGTCTCGGCACTCAGCCGGTCCAGCACATCGTAGCTGTAGTGGGTGACCGCCCCCAGCGTGTCGGTGACCGTAATGAGGTTACCCACCGCGTCGTACTGGTAACGGGTGCTCTGCCCCAACTCGTTGGTCGCGGCGACCAGTTGACCCACCGGGTCGTACGTGAGGCGCGTCGCGTAGCTGAGGCTGTCCGTGACGACCACGAGGTTGCCCAGCGCATCATACTGGTAGCGGGTGACGGCCCCCGTCGTGTCGGTCACGGCCACCACCTGGCTCAGACGGTTGTACTGAAGCCGTGTGACGTCGCCGAGTTGTGTGGTGATCGTGATGGGTCGGCCCACGGGGTCCACCTGGATGCCAATGCTCTCGCCCAATTCATTCTGGACAGTGCGCGGCATGGACCAGGGAATGCCCGGTTGCTTGGGCGGCGGAGCCACGGCGGGCGCGCCCCGACTGACGGTCGTATAGCCGCCCACACCACCGCCACCACCCCCCCCGCCCGTCAGGAAGGAGAGCTGGTCCATCTGCGGCGGGCGCGGCGGTGTCGGCGGCTGCGGAGGCAGGTCCGCTTCCGTGCCATAGGTAATGGTCAGTTCGGCCCCAAGCGGGCTGATCTCCTGGACTAACCGCCCGGCGGCGTCGTAGTCGTAGCGCGTGGTCGCGCCCACGGTGTCGGTCAGCACCACCAGGTGCCCGAGATCGTCATAGCCCCAGTGGGTCTCGTGGCCGCGTGCGTCGGTGAGGGTGTCCAGTTGCCCCTGGTCGTTGTAGGTGAGCAGGGTCTCCTGCGCGCGCGCATCGGTGTAGGTAGAGAGCTGGCCCTCTTCGTTGTAATCGTAGATCGTGAGCCGCCCCGCCTGATCTTCCAGCGCGGTCAGGAGGCCCTGCCAGCCCTGGCTCGCCTCATAGCTCATCTCGACGCGCTGGCCGAGCGGGTTCTCGTAACTCACCAACGAGAGCCCCTCGTAGGTGAGGTGGTAGGTCCGCCCGAGGGCATCGGTGATCTGGGTCACCTGGCCCCAGTCGTCGTAGGCTATCTGGGTCACCTGGCCCAGCGCGTCGGTGATCGTTAGGGGCAGGCCGCGCTCGGTATACGTGAAGCGCGTGCTGTTCCCCAGCGCGTCCTCGATCTCCTGCGGCACGCGTGCGGCGGTATAGTCGTGGTACTGAGTGACACCCCCTTCCGCGTCGACGACCTCCAGCAGCAACCCGCCTGCGCTGTAGCGGTAGCGCGTCTGGCCGCCCAGCTTGTCGGTGACGGTGGTGACGAACTCGCGTGTTTCTACATCCACCTCGTAGGTGAGGGTCAACTGCTCCCCCCGGTGGTCCATGTGCTGGTAGATTCGTCCACTCGGGTCGTACTGGTTGTAGAAGATCTGGTTGCCCAGCCCGTCTGTCTTGGCGACGAGCAGCCACTTGTGTTCATCCAGCCCGTAGCCATACTCGGAGGTAGCCCCCGTCGTATCGGTCACCTTTTCGAGCGTGCCGTACGTGCCATACTCGAAGCGGACTGCGCGACCCGTGTGGTCGGTCACCTGCGTCAGGTGCTCCGGGTTCCAGTGGTCGTAGCCAAACCAGAGGTGATGCCCGCCCGGCCCATCCACGCGCACCACGCGGCGGCTCTCTCCCGACTCCCCATAATAGTCCTGATAGGTGAGCCAGATCTGATTTCCATAGCGGTCCTGCTTGCTCAGCAGGCGGCCATCCAGATCGAACTCACTGATCGAGTGATCCGCCCCGAGCAGCACCCAGCCGAGCGGGTCGCCCGACGCATCGCGCCGGCCAAGTAGCATGGCGCGCGTCGCGTCGGGCGCGCCATAGAGCACCACGGTCTCGCCCCCGGCCGTCGTGGACTGGTTCACTTCCTCAAAGGAGCTGTAAGAGCCGTGTGGTCCCTGGTGGGTGATGATGTCCCCAAAGAGGTGCAGCCGCTCGTCAAAGGTATGGACCCAGCCCGGTCCCATCGATCCATCCAGGGCATAAATGGTATCGTAGCTGCGCTCGAAGTGGAGCAGGCCATCGTCGAGGTCCAGGTCGCGTTCGGAGTGGTAGAACTGCCCACTGCGGGTATCAACGCCCTCACCCCGCAGGACAGTCTCGAAGTCTCCTCCCCTGCACTCCCGGCAGCCAAACTCGTGGGCCGCGCGCGCAGTGAAATAGAGGTCGCCGTGCGAGTTCCCTCCGGCCAGAATGCTCAGGTGAATTCCCTGCACCTCGGACGGGGCGGCGGCGCTCATCGTGGGGCGCAGCAAGCTCTTGTTGTGGCTCGGCCCCCAAGTGCAGGTGGTCAGCAGACCGCCTGCCGCCGTTGGGTCCGCACTGACCGGGAAGTACAACCAATCTCCCGTGTAGCGTGTGGTATCGGTAATGCTCCGTTCCCAGGAGAGCCACGCGCAACTGTAGTAGGTCGCCCACCAGGCATCCGGGCCACGCTGGGTCAGACCGCTCAGGATATAGCGTGCGCCTGGCTCTAGCGGTACAAGGTGCGCTGGATAGGAACTCCAGCCGTTGGAGCCCTCGTAGCCTATGGCGTGTATCGATGCGCCCCAGGTACCCGCGATCTCCTCGGTGGGCGGGCGGCTGGTGGGCCGGGGGTAGGCGGGCGGGGCCGGGTCCGGTGGGACCGGGCTGGGATCGGGCGGCGGCAGCACCGTCATCGGCGTGGAGGGACTCCCGTAGTCCGGGTGGCGGCTATCGCGTCCACCCATCGGACCGCCCGTGGGGCCAGCACCGGGCGTGCCACCGGGATTGGCCGGGGTACCACCGGGGAGCACGAAATGGAAGCTGGTGCTCCCCGACCACTGCGAGACTGACACGTCGTCCACGTACCAGCCCGCATCGTTATCGACGGCTGAGGCATAGAAGCGGAAGGTGAGGGTGACCTCGCGCCCGCTGTAGGCCGAGATATCGAGGAGGACGCGGCGGTACGCCTCGGTATCGACCACGCCCTGGTTGCGAATGCGGTAGACCACAGTCCCGTCGATCAGCACCTGGGCGTAGTCGCGGTTGCTGTTGGCGCGGAAATACTCGGCCCACTCCAGAGCCAGGGTCGCACCAGGTGTCGCGCCGCGCAGGTCCAGCGTGCGTGTCAGCACGCTTGCCCCGCCCAGATTGTTGAAGGGGGCGTCCAGAATCGTGCCCCAGCCCCGAGACCCGGAGGCCGCCCCGATCCCGCTGGGATAGGTCGGCGCGCCCCACTGCCAGTCCCCTGTGCCCGTGAAGCCGCCCGCCTCCTGCTCGAAATCGATACTGTAGAGCGTCGTCGTAACGGTCGCGGTTGGCACGTTAAAGGGCTGGATCGCGACCGGGCTATTCAGCGAGGTCGTGAGGGTCGTCGAGAGGGCAATCGAGCCCTGGTAGCCCGTGATCAACGCTCCGCTGGCGGGGTCGACCACGGCCACCATCATGGGCACCGCGTCTCCCGCGACGACCGCCTCCGGGGCAATCCGGTGACGGATCGCAATCGGGCGCACCGTGACGGGCGGGGTGGTTGCGCTGCGCGCGCCGTCCGTGACGCTAATCGTAAACGCGCCATCCCGTGCAAAGGAAACATAGGGTCGGACAATGCGGCCCGCATCTTCTGCTGTGAAGGTGTAGTCGGTGCGGAAGAGGTGATCGTCCAGTCCAAGGATGGGGCCGCTGGCGTCGTATTCAATCCCGCCCCGGTAGCTCGGCACGAGGTTACCCGCCGCGTCGCGGGCCTCGATGGTGAGTTCCAGCTCTGGCACCCCGGCATAGACTAGGGTGGGGCTGACCACGGCCGAGAGATAGACTTCCTGCACGGTAATGGGATTGGAGGTCGCCTGGCGCACGCCGTCGCTGACGGTGATGGTCTGCTCTCCGGCCTGGGCAAAGGCGATACTCTCCCAGACGTGCCGCCCGCCATCCTCAGCCATAAAGGTGTAATCCGCCTGGAAGAGGGTATCGGGCAGACCACTGGCACTGCCCGAATCGGTGAACTCGATGCCCCCCCGGTAGCCCGGTACGAGATTCCCCGTACTATCGCGCGCCTCCACGACGACCGTGAGCGAGGGCTCGCCGGCAAAGATCGTGGTCGGGCTCACCACCACCGAGAGGATAATGTCTTGCACGGTCACCACGTTGGAGGTCGCCTGACGCACGCCGTCACTCACGGAGATGGTGTGCGCGCCGCCTTGAGCAAAGGCGACGCCCTCCCAGACGTGCCGCCCGCCATCCACCGCGCTAAAGATGTAGTCGTACTGGAATATGCTATCAGGCAGACCACTGGCACTGCCCGAATCGGTGAACTCGATGCCCCCCCGGTAGCCAGGCACCAGGTTGCCCGCGTCATCGCGCGCCTCCACGACGACCGTGAGCGAGGGGTCGCCCGCGAAGACCGTGGTGGGACTGACCACCACGGTGAGGGTAAGGTTCTGGGCTGTGAGGGACGTGCTCGCCTGGCGCACGCTGTCGCTCACGGTGAGCGTGTGCTGACCGGCTGATCTGAAGAGGATGCCGGTCCAGAGGTGACGGCCCCCGTCGGCGGCGGTGAAACTATAGGGCGAATTGCCCAGCCCGCCGGTGGGCAGCCCGACCTGACCGCCGGTGCCACTGAAGGTCACCGCGCCGCGATAGCCGGGCACCAGGGCTCCCCCACTATCGCGCGCCTCAACGGTGACGGTCACGGGCTCGCCCACCACGAAGGTGCTGGGGCTAACGCTGATGCTCAGGGCCACCGCCTTGACGCTGACCGCGTTACTGGTGGCCTGGCGACTGGGGTGGTTGATCTCCGTCACCGTGACGGTGTGCTGCCCCTCACTCAGGAAGGCCATGTTCGAATAGAGCAGTCGTCCCTGGTTGGCCACCTGGAAGACATCGTCGGAGGTGGCACCGTGCGGCAGCCCCACCATCGGGGCCGAGGCGGCATAGCGCACGCTCCCGCTGTAGGTCGGTACCAGGTTGCCTTCCTCGTCGCGTGCTTCCACCACCAGGCTCAGCATCCCCTCGCCGGCGAACGCCTCCGTGGGGGTAAATTCCGCGTGGAACACAACGGTGCGCACCGTGACGGTATTGGAGGTGGCCCGACGCTGCGGATGGTGTCCGTCAATGACCTCGATCTGCTGGTTGCCCCCGCCCCAGAACGCGACGTTGGGGAAGGTGGCGCGCCCAGCATCAGCGGCGCTGAAGGTGTAGTCGGCGCTGTTGCTGCTGTGGGAGAAGGGTAGACCGCTTGTGCCACTGCTGGGGTTGATATCGAGCGAGCCCTGATAGCCGGGGACGAGATTGCCCTGGCTGTCGCGTGCCTCGATGACCACCGTGTGGATGGGCTCACCGGAGTGCGCCAGCCGGGGCGCGCTGATCTCCACATGCAGGAAGACCTCCTGCACGCTCACCGAGTTGGTCGTGGCCTGAATTCTTGCATCAGCGCGGTCGATGACCGTGATCTGCTGCGTCCCTGGTGCGTTGAACGCAAACGTGGCGAAGACGTGGCGACCCGCATCCTCCTCAGTGAAGAGGTAGTCCGCCCCGCTACCATGCGACAGGTCCAGTCCCGTGGTGCTACTCGTGGGGTTGAGGTCCACCGCCCCCCGGTAGCTGGTCAGCCGGTTGCCCTGTGCGTCGCGCGCCTCCACCACCAGGCTGAGCGCCCGATCTCCCGCAAAGGCCGTGGCAGGGCTAAGTTCCGTGTGCAGGATCACCGACGGTGTCGGACTGGGGGTTGCGGTGGGGAGCGGCGTCGGCGTGCTGGTGGCGGGCGGGCTGGGGGTCGCGGTGAAGGTGGGTGTCGGCGTCGGCGGAACACCCTCCGTCATGGTTGTCCAGGAACCAAAGCTCCCCGTGGTAGGGGGCCACAGCATCGTCAGCGGGCTAGCAGTGGTCGCCTCGCGCGCCTGGAGGCTGGTAGGCTCCAGCAGCCCCAGTTGGAACTTGTACGGAGCGAGCGCGGTCGAGGCAATATCGGCCTCCAGCGCCAGTGTCCGACTCCCACCCGCTGGCACGGTGAGGGGCGGGTCAAAGGTGACCACCGCCGTCCCGGTTGGCCCCCACCAGCCCGGTGAGTTGTTCGTAAAGGTGCTGGCGGTGCCCAGGACCGTGTTGGTGGCGGTATCCACCACCCGCATCGTCTGAAGGTGCTCATGCGGATAGATATAGGCGTCGCCGGAGCGGGCCTGGACATGGAGCCGGGTAACTTCCACCGCTAGATAGGGACTTGCCGTAACGACAAACTCACTGAAGCGATGGTGCGCCGTTCCGACCTGTACCATCTGGGCGGGCGGGCTGCTCGGGCTGAGGCCCATCTCGACGGAGGGCGCAATCGTCTGGGCGGCTCCGTATGCCTGGGCCAGCGGCCACTTCATCCGCAGCGGGCTATCGGTGCTGGCCTCGCGCACAAGGAGGCTGGCAGGGTCTAGCAGCCCCAATTGGAATACGAAGGACCCCATCGCATCCCAGTCGACATCTGCCTCCAGGGCCAGGGTGATACTCTCGCCTGCCCCCAGGGTAAGCGGCGCGGCGAAGAGAATCTCGGCGGTGCCTGACGGTCCCCACCAGGCGGGTGAGGTATTGGTGAGGCTGCTGAGGGTGCCTAGCACGGTGTTCGTACTGGCATCCACCACGCGCACATGGCGCAGATAGTCGTGCGGATAGGCATAGGGACCGTCGCCACGGAACTGGCCGAGTGCCTGCACGCGCAGGCCACTCAGTTCCACATCCAGGTAGCCGCCGGCGGTCACCACGAACTCACTGAAGCGATGGTGCGTCGCGCCCGCCTGCACGCTCTGCGCGGCGGGGCTGTTCGGGCTGAGGGCCACTTGCACGGACGGGGCGATCACCTGGGCCGCCCCGTAGATACCACTCTTGTAGGTGGGAACCCAGTAGGGGCTCAGGGGGCTGTTACTCTGCGCGTCGCGCACGAGGAGGCTGGCAGGCTCTACCAGCCCCAACTGGAACACGAAGGAGCCTACGGTGTCCCAGGCAACATCTGCCTCCAGGGCGAGCGTGATGCTCTCGCCCGCCTCCAGGGTGCGTGGTGCGGCGAAGAGAATCTCGGCGGTGCCTGACGGTCCCCACCAGGCGGGCGAATTGTTCGTGAGGCTGCTGGCCGTGCCCAGGACCGTGTTGGTGCTGGCATCCACCACGCGCACGTTGCGCAGGGACTCATGGGGGTAGGCATAGGCCTCATGACGGAACTGGCCGAGTGCCTGCACGCGCAGACCACTCAGTTCCACAGCCAGGTAGCTGCCGGCGGTCACCACAAACTCACTGAAGCGATGGTGCTCGGCACCGGCCTGCACGCTCTGCGCGGCGGGGCTAGTCGGGCTGAGGGCTACTTGCACGGACGGGGCTACCGTCTGGAGGGCTCCCTACACGCCATTGTGGGCATTAGCGACCAGCTGCACAGCAACGGGGGCGGTGCCCCCGGCCGCGCGCGCCTGGAGGCTGGTGGCCTCAGCCACCCCCAGACGATAGGGGCGGGTGCCCATCGTCGCCCAGGCCACATCTGCCTCCAGGGAGAGGGTGATGACCTCGCTCGGTTGTAACGTCAGCGGGGTATCAAAGAGAATCTGACCGGTCGCGGAGGGCCACCACCAGCCGCCATCGTGGTAACTCAGGGTGCTAAGGGTGCCGAGCGCCGTGTTGGTGGCGCGGTTCACCACACGCACGTTGCGCAGCGCCTCGTGGGGGTAAACGTAGGCTTGCTCGGATAAGGCCCGCACGCGCAGACTGGTGAGCTCCACTGCTCCCCCGGAACCGGCCGTTACGACAATATCGGTGAAGCGATGGTGCTCGGCACCGGCCTGCACGCTCTGCGCAGCCGGGCTGGATGGGCTGAGGGCCACCTGGAGAGTTGGGGTCGTCTGCGCCGCGGCGGTGGGTATCAGGGGGTGCAGCAAGAGGGAGAGCAGCAACAGGATACAGGACGTTGTCAGGGCCAGCAGGTAGCGGCGCAGGGTAACCAAAGACATAACGAACTCCTCAAATAGGGAACAAAAGAGCAATGTCCCACGAGGGGGACAAAGAGCAGGTGAAATTTTTATCTTGAGTCACAAGAACTCAAAGGGGTAACCTCGCAATGACTATATAATGTGATGCTATGCACAATCAATGTGTGATTCGACTAACAAAGCAGGGCTGCGGTTGTAGAATCTATCCTATAGCAGCGAATGTAGCCGGTTTGTACGGCTGGGGCATGGCACCTGGGCCACCTAGGACATTTGGGGGAGTCGCGGCGGGACTTTCGTCTCGCGCCGCCCCGGCATACCCTGTCGCACCCACAACGGAAGAGAGAAATGTGCCACTCAGTGGAGGTGGTTCCACATATTTGCAGACCGACCAGCGGTACATCTGCTAGGAGATCAGTTCCTGGCGTGGCGGATCCAGTTCGGGAGCGCTGAAAAGTCGGTGGGTGTCGCTTGCCTCTGATATTTTGGGGTTGTTCAGAGATGGTGAGTGAGTTCCTACGCGAAGGATTGATACCCATTCCATTCCCTGGCGACGCGCCAGTACGCAGGCTCGACTTTATCCATTGGTAGTGCAACATCGTACATTTTCTAGCTGTTCCAGCCCCACAAGTTTCGAGGGAATGGGGAAACAGGCTTGGTAATCAGGAAAGGGACTGATCCATCTCCATCTACGACTGATTGGCTGCTCCCGCCCGCCAAACGTAACCCTAATCTGAGATACCCCGAAACCATGAATGGATTGGAATGGTGTACCGGCAAGTTTCTGACCAACTTCCTTTTTTCCATGTCTATGGTCAAACCTGACATCCGCAATATTCCCAGCGCCTTTGATCCATCCCTCACAGAGGGTTTGGGCTTGCTGCTTCACAATGGATAAAGTCGAGCCAAGAGGTGATCGTAGAAGGCGTGGGGGGAAAATTCCCGCAAGGTCAATGCGAAGTACACATAGCCCCACACAACCAAAAGAGCTCCCGCAACAAATGTGATGGGCTCCATCACCTCCCAAGTCCAGATCATGATACCCAATACGACAACGACAAGAATGGTCAAAGGTATAGGCAGATAGAAAAGCAGACGATGGCGCGCGCGTCGTTGGGCCTGCTCCTCCAACCAAGCAGGGGCCACCGTTGTAGCTTGCTCCTTCTCTATAGGGCTTTGCTCGACCCACGGGGTAGGGGGCAGCGTTTCCCATGCCAGAAGCTGTGCCAAAGTTTGCTCGGACCGAGGAAGGGCTAGGCTCCCTACCTCAAAAGCCCCCGTCCAGCTTCCCGAAGGGAGGGCATAATAAAACGCATCAGCAAACTCCAGGGCCTCATCATCTCCCAGCGCTTCCGCCATGCCAATCACCAGCGGGACATGGGGGGCAATCGCCTGAGCCGCCACCAGGGAGTGGCAAGCATTGAGCAGAACAGCATAAGGGGCCTGGTAATAAGTATGAAGTGTTTGGAACAATCTCC
>JACCSL010000757.1 GCA_013812995.1 Ardenticatenales bacterium
CGAACTCGCCACAAGCGTGCAGCGAATGATTGCGCAGGCCCAGCATCGGGAGGCGCAGCTCCTTCAGGAAATCAACCGTCTGAGAGAGGAACGCACCTCGCTGAAGAACCCTCATCTGGAGCACTGATACTTTTATGGAGCGAGCAGGGATATACCTCCCGATGGATCGCCGCCAGGCCCTGGTACGCGGCGCGACGCTACCTGACCGGGCAGACGGGGCCACTCTCTTTGCAGACATCTCCGGCTTCACACCCCTGACCGAGGCGCTGGTCAACGCCCTTGGCCCTCAGCGCGGGGCTGAGGAACTCCCTCGCCATCTCAACCTTGTTTACGAGGCGCTGATCGCAGAGGTTCAGCACTATGGAGGCAGCGTCATTGGTTTCAGTGGGGATGCCATCACCTGCTGGTTCGATGGCGACACAGGGATTCATGCCACTGCCTGTGCCCTGGCGATGCAGGTCGCCATGCGCTCCATTGCGAAAATCGAGGTGGCTGGGAGTGCCACGGTGGAGTTGGCGATGAAAGCAGCGATTGCCACAGGCCCGGTGCGACGCTTCGTGGTAGGAGACCCCGAGGTTCAGTGGATCGATGTACTGGCCGGGCACACCGTGGATCGTGTGGCCGCCGCCGAGCGTCACGCGCAGAAGGGCGAGGTGCTGCTTGATCCGCAGAGCGCCGCCGCGCTGGCTGACCTGCTCGTGGTCACTGAGTGGCGGGATGGCTATGCGGTCGTGGCAGGGTTGAGCGACTCGGTCACTCCCGTTCCCTGGCCGCCCCTCGACCTGGAGGCCCTGCCCGAAGCAGAGGTTCGCCCCTGGCTGCTGGCTCCGGTCTATGAGCGGCTCCAGGGCGGCCACGGGGAGTTCCTGGCCGAGCTCCGCCCAGCCGTTGCCCTCTTCCTGCGCTTCGGCGGCATCGACTACGATCAAGACGAGGCGGCCGGGCAAAAGCTCGACGGCTATATTCGCTGGGTCCAGAGTATCCTGAGCCGCTATGAGGGCTCGCTCATCCAGGTGACGATGGGGGAGAAGGGCAGTTATCTCTATGCTGCCTTTGGTGCGCCCATTGCCCATGAGGACGATGCGGAACGGGCCGTCGCCGCCGCGCTGGAACTGCGCACCCCGCCCACTCACCTGGACTTTATCCGGGAGGTGCAACTAGGAATCAGCCGAGGGCGGATGCGCACGGGGGCCTACGGCGGCAAGACCCGCCGCACCTATGGGGTTCTGGGGGATGAGGTCAATGTCGCTGCGCGGCTGATGAGCCAGGCACAGCCAGGGCAAATCCTCGTCAGCCAGCGCATCGTCTACGCCACCCGACAACGCTACATCTTTCATCCGCTCGGGCTGCTCTCAGTCAGAGGAAAGCAGGAGGGGGTGCCGGTTGCCCTCCTTCTCGACCAGCGTCGCCCCTCGCTCCAGCGCCCCGCTACGCTTTTTGCACACCCGCTCGTAGGCCGGGAGCAGGAGCTGGAGCGAATCAAGCGCCTGCTCTCGATGGCGCACACGGGCGCAGGACAGATTCTGCGGATCGAGGGGGTCGCTGGCGTGGGGAAGAGCCATCTCACAGCGGAGGTGGTAGAGCGCGCCCTGGCCCTACCGATGCGCGTCGTCATCGGAAACACCCAGGGGAGTCGGCAGCGAACACCCTATGGTCCCTGGCGGCAGCTCTTTCGGGCGCTCCTGGGGCTGAGCGAGGAGCCTCCCCGAGGCGAGCCGTCCGCCAGATGGATCACGCGCCAGATCGCGCAGTTGGAATCGCTCCTGCTCCAGGGCAACCCAGAGTGGCGGCTGCGCCTTCCGCTCCTCGGCGATCTCCTGGGACTTCCGATTCCTGACAACGCGACAACGTCCATGTTCGACCCCCCCACCCGGCAAAACGCGCTCTTCACCCTGGTAGTAGAGATGGTGCAGAGCTGGGCGCAACGGCAGCCTCTGCTCATCGCGCTGGAAGATGTCCATTGGATGGACGAGGCATCCCTGGCGCTGACCCTGACGGTCAGCCGCGCGATGATGCGCCATCCCATCATGCTGCTCCTCATCCACCGACCTCGTTCCCGCCAGGAGATGCCTCTCCTCGCCTCGTTGGCGCGGCTGCGCTATCACCATCATCTGGCCCTGTCCGACCTGGACCTCGAGGGGATCAAGGCGCTGGTCAAGCATCGCTTACGAGGCGCGTCTACCCGCCTGGCGCTTGATTTGATTCAGATACGAGCCCAGGGAAATCCCTTCTTTACCGAGGAACTGGTGGACATGCTCCACGAATCGGGCGCGCTCCGACAGCGCGAGGATGGTCGCTGGGATCTCTCTGATCCTCTGACCACCACCTTGCTGGAGGCCAACTGCCTGGCTCGGGAGCACGGTCAGGGTGAGTGGGCACTGGCTCCCTATGCCCATCTCTCAGCCGTGGAGCTGGGCCTCCCCGACTCCGTGCATGGTGTTGTCCTCTCGCGGCTGGACCGCCTGCCCGAGGCACACAAATTGACCCTGAAGGTTGCCAGCGTGATAGGTCGCACCTTCACCCTCCCGGTTCTGGCACATGCACACCCCCTTGATCTTGCGCCTGCCACCCTCGAAGCGCAGATCGACCATGCCGCCTCGCGGGATTTCGTGCGGCTGGAGACGCCCGCGCCGCATGTGACCTATCTCTTCAAGCACAATATCACCCAGGAGGTCGCCTATGGCACCCTGCTCTATGATCAGCGGCGGCGTCTCCACCGCGCCGTCGCCGAGTGGTACGAGCAGAGCTTTGCCCCCTCCCAGGTGCAGAACGACGCCGCAGACCCGCTGGCCCCACACTATCCCATTCTCGTTCATCACTGGCACCACGCAGAGGACGAGGCGCGGGAGCGGCACTATGCCATCCTCGCCGGACGGCAGGCAGCGGCGCAGTTTGCCAATGAGGAGGCCATCAGCTATCTGAGCCGCGCCCTGCTTCTCACACCGGAGGATGCAGTAGAAGAGCGATACCGGTTATTGCTCACGCGGGAGGCCGTTCACCACCTGCGCGGAGCCAGGGAGGCCCAGGCGCAGGACCTCGACTCGCTGGAGGGCCTGGCCCTGGCCCTGGGGGACAATGATCGCCAGGCAACGGTGGCGCTACGCAGGGCCATCTTCGCGGAGGCCACGGGTGAGTACTCGGTGGCCCTGGCAGCGGCGCAGCAGGCAGTGACTCTGGCAATGGAGGCCAGCCAACTGCGTCTGGAGCTAGAAGGGTACAACCGCTGGGGCTGGGTCGTGGTTCATCAAGGCAACTACCCCGCTGCCACAGAGCTCTTCGAGCGGGCGCTGGCCCTGGCCCCGCAGGCGGCTTATCCTCACGGTGAGGGTGATGCGCTCTGTGGGCTTGGGCA
>JACCSL010000804.1 GCA_013812995.1 Ardenticatenales bacterium
CCCGGTCACCCTGAAGGTTCTTGATGCGGCGGTGGAAAAAGCCTATGGCGGCGAGAAGAAGATTGAATGGGTCGAGGTATGGGCCGGAGATCGTGCGCTGGAGAAGCATGGCGAGTACCTGCCCCAGGAGACGCTCGATGCCTTTCAGCACTATGCCGTGGGCATCAAGGGACCGCTGAGTACCCCGATTGGCGGGGGCATTCGCTCGCTGAACGTCGCCATCCGCCAGAACCTTGACCTCTACGCCAATATTCGCCCGGTTCACTACATCCCTGGTCTGCCAAGCCCGGTCAAACACCCCGAGAAGATGAACATGATTCTCTTCCGCGAGGCGACGGAGGATGTCTACGCGGGCGTCGAGTGGAAGGCGGGTAGCTCCGAGGCGCGCGAGGTCGTGGATTTCCTGGTCGGGTCGATGGGGATGAAGGCTGTCGATCCGCAGGACTTTGACAGCGTGGGCATCGGCATCAAACCTATCTCCGAGCGCAAGACGAAGCGGCTGGTACGCAAGGCCATCGAGCACGCCATTCGGCGTGGGCTGGACAGCGTGACGCTTGTCCATAAGGGCAACATCATGAAGTTCACCGAGGGAGCCTTCAAGGAATGGGGCTACGAGGTGGCTCGCGACGAGTTCGGCGGGCAGACGGTGAGCGAGGACGATCTCTGGGAAAAACACAATGGCAAGGTCGCGGCGGGCACCGTCGTGATGAAGGACCGCATCGCGGACAACATGCTCCAGCAGATTCTCACCCGCACCGACGAGTATTCCGTGCTCGCGCTGCCGAACCTCAACGGCGACTATCTTTCAGACTCTGCTGCTGCTCAGGTGGGTGGCCTGGGCATCGCCCACGGAGCCAACGTGGGCGACAGCGTGGCGGTCTTCGAGGCGGTGCATGGCACGGCTCCGAAATACGCGGGGAAAGACAAGGTCAACCCGACCGCGTTGATTCTCTCAGGCGTGATGCTCCTGGAGCACCTCGGCTGGGACGAGGCGGCGGAGATGGTTCGTAAGGGCGTGGCGGGAGCTATTCAGGGCAAGCGTGTCACCTACGACATCGTGCGCCAGATGGAAGGGGCCACGGAGATCAAGGCCAGCGCCTTTGGGGACGAGATCATCAAGTACATGTAACCACCGGGCGCTCGTCGCCAGGCAGGGCTCAAGCGCACCTCACGGGCAACCGGAGGTGCGTTTTTCGTTAATGCCTTCAGATTAACCAAAAATAATACTAAATCTTTGCACGAACATTGCTCTATCAGACCATCAGAAATCCTCAAAACCCTTGACGTTGTTGAAAAGGTTGTGCTATACTTTTGCCAACTTTTAAACCAAATTTGTGGCGAGAGGAAGTACAATGGCGACCCGTATCGACCTGGTAGAGGACGTCCTTCCTATATCCGAACTCCGTTTGCGGGCCGCCCAGCAGATCAGCAAGATCCAGGACACGCAGCGTCCCCTGGTAATCACGCAGTATGGCAAGGCGGTTGCGGTCCTGATGGAAGTCAGCCAGTTCCAGCAGTGGCAGGATCAGCTGACGATGATGGAGGAGAAGCTGGCCTCCATCGAAAAAGAGTTGACCAGGCAGGCCCTCGAGAAGCATAACAAGGGAAACAGCGAGGCCAGCAAGGACAGCGACTAACCTTGCCGATTCCTGGCACTCCCGTTGAATAGTCCCGTGAACTGGCCCCGCTCCCCGACGCGGGGCCGTTGTTTTAGTCGGGGGAAAAGCGATGAAATTAGAGGGGCAACGTTACACCATTTGGATCGCTGCCGAAGGCTGGGCTCCTGGTCAGTGGACACCTGAAGACGATAATTCGGATGCCATCGTGACATTCGAGAGCGGCGAGCGGTGGGTAGGGACCTTTTTTTCCTATCAGAATATTCTTTCTCTCAGCGCCAAGAATCAGCAAACAGGAGAGTGTCTTGGGGGGAAATACTGGGTCGCGACCGACATGATTCTCGTGGATGAGGTCAGCCGCGAACGCATCGAGGAAGTGGTTGCCGAAATGTTGAGGGAGGCCGAGTTCGAGACTTATTTCGCCCGTTGCTGGGAGGATGAAGAGCAAGACCTTCTGTAACCATAAAATGAATGAGGATCAGTGATGAACGACCTGGTTGACCCAATCGAAAAGCCCCACGCCCTCAATGTAGATGGCCCTTTTTACTCTGTTGATCAGGGGTGTGCTTTTTGTGGGGCTCCGCATGTTGCTGCCCCCGACCTCATGGGCTGGGAAGAAAAAGAGGAATATAGCTATCCCATTCATTGTTTCTTCAAGCGGCAGCCCGAAACTCCCGAAGAAATAGAACAAGCCATTCAGGCAATGGATTGGTCTTGCGTTCAAAATCTGCGTTACCGTGGCACTACTCCTGATATTCTTGAGAAGTTGTGCAACATGGGCTACCGGCATCTCTGCGATGCGTTAGTGGAGGAGTAGAAGTTGTTCAAACCGAAGGAGGGATAAATATGAAACTTGATCGAATCACGATGAACGCTTCACGTATGAATGGACAACCATGCATCCGTGATCTGCGCATGACGGTGCGGCGTATTATCGAATTGTTGGTTATCTACCCTGACCGAGAGGAGCTCTATCACGAGTATCCTGAGGTGGACGAGGAAGATATTCGCCAGGCCCTGATGTATGCAGCACTTTCGCTTGATGACGAGGTGCTTGAGCTGCCGGAAAACTATGAAACTGCTGCTTGACCAAGGACTGCCTCGTTCAGCCGCTACCCTTTTGAATCAGGCTGGCATAGACACCATCCATGTAGGTGAGGAAGCACACATCATCGTCACCCTTGATGCGGATTTTCATGCGTTGTTGTCACTCTCTGGTGAGCCTTTATCCTCCGTTATACAAATTCGGATTGAGGGTCTAAGAAGCGAGGGGTTGGCAGCATTACTCCAATATGTCTGCTTCTGACGGAATTTGTGGTATGGAAGATTGGGAAGCGTGCCATGCGCGCCCTCACCCCCACGTCGCTTCGCTCCGTGGCCCCTCGCCCGAAATCGGGAGAGGGGCGGCCGCAGGCCGGGGAGAGGGCCACCACGCAGAGCCACCCCTCAACCACAAATTCCATCAGAACCAGGAATGTTCCTTCAAAAAGGCAAACTTGCTCTGGGCCTTTGGTCTTTGTCGTTACTTTTGACTTTCCGTTCCCGAAAATACCCATTACCCTGAAGTCGTATCCTCAACGAGGAGGCTCTTGTGTCTGAAGGTCGATCTCTGCTGGAAATGACCCAGCACTACTTTGATCGAGCGGCGGAGTTGGTGGATCTTACCCCCGGAACGATCCGCCGTCTGCGTGCGTCAGAACGCACGGTTACCGTCAATTTCCCCGTCAAGATGGCCGATAAAAGCATTAAGATGTTCACAGGCCACCGCGTCCAGCACTCCACCATGCGGGGTCCCGCCAAGGGGGGGCTGCGCTACACGCCCGACGTCACGCTGGAGGACACCGAGGCCCTCGCCATGCTGATGACGTGGAAGACCGCCGTTGTGGGCATTCCCTTCGGCGGGGCCAAGGGCTCCGTGATCTGCGATCCCCACGTACTCTCCCAGGATGAACTCAAGAACCTGACCCGCCGCTTCACCAGCGAGATTTCCTTTCTGATCGGTCCGGAGAAAGATATTCCGGATACCGATATCGGAACCAACGAGCGCGTGATGGCGTGGGTCATGGATACCTATTCTACTATCAAGGGCTACTCGGTGCCCGCCGTGGTAACGGGGAAGCCTGTCCTCATCGGTGGAACCAAGGGTATGGAC
>JACCSL010000813.1 GCA_013812995.1 Ardenticatenales bacterium
GGAGATGTCATCAAGGCTGCAAGCCACGACGATGGATTCGAGGGCTAGTGGCTCTTGTACCGCCGTGTATGAGAAAGGTGGTAGGGTAAGCAATGCTTGGATTAGGTGATCTGCGCGAGCTCCCGAAGGACGCACAGCGCAAACTGGACGAGTTGTTAAACCTCGATTGGCAGGAAAAGGCGCGCGACAAGGTTGATGAGACCACGCGCGCTGTGACGGGTGGCCTGAGTGTCGAGGAGTTGCGGGCGATCTTCCGGGGCGATCCCCCCACGGAAAAACCGAACCCTCGGTACAAACTACACACAAAGTCTTTCTTGTTTCACCTGCGTCCCCGCTACTATCAGCGGGCCTCGACCTGGTTCACCCACACCTTCCGTCTGGGCTGGTGGAGCACCTTCTTCTTCTTTGTCGAGACGATTACGGGTCTTGTTCTAATGATCTTCTACGCGCCGACGCCCGAAGAGGCGTATGGCGACATGCTCAACATTCTGAGCAACGTTCCCTTCGGGAGCTTCATGCGCGACATGCACCGTTGGGGCGCGGAACTGATGGTGGCCTCTGTCTTTCTCCATATGGCCCGTGTCTACTTTACGGGCTCCTACAAACATCCCCGCCAGTTTACCTGGCTGACCGGTGTCATTCTTCTGCTCATTACCTGGCTGCTTAGCTTCTCTGGCTATCTTCTCCCCTGGGACCAGCTAGCCTACTGGGCTGTGACCATCGGTGCCTCGATGGCGGACAAGGCTCCGCTGGTAGGTCGAGAGGTCCAGCTTCTGCTGGCCGGAGCCCCCGCTATCGGTGCCAACGGATTGCTGCGCTTCTATCTCCTGCATGTCGTCTTCATGCCGCTTCTCGCGATTCTGTTTATCTCCGTCCACTACTACAAGGTCTCGCGGGAGCACTCGATCTCCCTGCCCGCCGTGGTGGAAGAGGGCGAGATGGACGAGGAGGAGCGCAAGTGGGCCAAGGAGCGCATCGACCTCATCCCGGACCTGATGACGCATGAGATGTTCTTGATCGTCGCGACGACGGCCTACATGATCATCTATGTCACCTTCTTCTACGAGGCGGCGCTGGAGAGCCAGGCGGATGCGTTTGTAACGCCACTCGATACGAAGGCTCCCTGGTACTTCCTCTGGATTCAAGGGATGCTCAAGCTGGGTGATCCCACGATCATGGGCGTCATTGTGCCAACTATTATCATTGGCATGCTCTTCGCTGTGCCCTACATCGATCGGAATCCCAGCCGCCTGGGCAAGAACCGCAAAGTCGCTCTCTCACTGGGTGTCATTTTCATCCTAGTGAACGTGATCTTTAGCTATATGGGCACGCCGCAATGGGGCATCGAGACGCCCCCGGCTCCCCGTATCTTGCAGGACCTCTCGCCCCAGGAGGGAGAAGGCCCCGTGGAGCATCTCGGCTACGAAGTTTTCTCGGCGCACCCTGGCACCTATTCGACGGAGAACTGGCAAGCTCCCGCCGAGCCGAACGAGTTTGACCAGCTCTTTGCGGAATTCACGGAGCGGGTGGAGCAGGCCGATCAAAAGTCGGAGGAATTCAACAATGTGGTTGGAACCTGGGAGGTCATCGAATGGCAGACCAAGGAGTTGAAAATGATTCGACTTCACATGGACATCGAATGGGATGATGCGACTCAGAAAGATGGTAGAAACAACTACAACAAGGATGTCTATCTCAACGAAGCTTCCAACTACGGCGGGCACTAAGCCAGGTTGAAACACGCAAGTCCCTCTTCACGCATGTGGAGGGGGACTATTCCTGCGAACTTTTGAGGAAGTCTCATGCTCCGAACTCAGATAACATTAGGTATCATTTTGATGGTCGCGGCCATCGCTACCCTTGTGTACATCACCGTCACCGAAGATGCTCGGATGGCGACCATGACCAATGCGCAGTTGGCCCGACGCATCGAGAATGGCGCGGAACTTTTCCACCGCAACTGCATCACCTGCCACGGCGAGAAGGCCGAGGGGATTCCAGGGCTCTGCCCGCCTCTCAACAGCCTGACGCTCCTCCAGCAGCGAGTTAAAGATACGGGCTGGAGTGGCTCCGTCCATTCTTACATTGTGAGCACCATCTCCGCAGGTCGCCTCTACTCGACTCGCCCGGACCAGTTTGTGGGCCGCAAGAATGAGGGAATGGCAATGCCCTTCTGGAGTCAGGTGTATGGTGGCCCCCTGCGCGTGGACCAGGTGGAAGACATCGCGCTCTACCTGGAAAACTTCGGGGATGTACCTGTTGCCACGGGGCCAACCCCCACTCCAGCTCCCCTTCCTGATGACCCCATCGAGGCTGGCCTCGTCGTCTACCAGGCGAATGCCTGCGCAAGCTGTCACCAGCTTGACCTCGCTGACGCCGTCGGTGCTGTGGGTCCGACCCACAATGGCCTTGGCGAGACCGCTGCCCAGCGCATTGAAGATCCCAGCTACACCGGCGAGGCCACGACGCCCGAGGAGTACATCGAGGAGAGCATCCTCAATTCTGCGGCGCATGTCGTTGAAGGATATGGCCCGGTCTCTGCCATGCCCTCGTATCCCAATCTCTCCGAGGAGCAACTTGACGCCCTCGTGCAGATGCTGATGCAACAATAACGGATCAGCCTAGAATCGGAAGGAACGGACATGCCGAACAAAGCCGTCCGCGATGTTGTTGAGCGGTATGATGACTATATAGAGCAGGGGGACGCGCCCGAAGGGGTGTGGGTTGGCCCCTGGAATAACCTGATCAAGAGCCTCGATTCCCTGAATGGCCTGTACAACTGGGGGCGAAAATCCTCCATCTGGCCGCTGGGGTTCGGGCTGGCATGCTGCGCCATCGAGATGATCTGTACCGGCTTTGCGCGCTTTGATATCGCTCGATTTGGGGCGGAACTGTTTCGCGCCTCGCCCCGCCAGGCGGATGTCATGATTGTCTCGGGAACAGTCACCAAGAAGATGGTTCCCCAGATTGTCCGCCTGTATAACCAGATGCCTGAGCCAAGGTATGTGATCGCGATGGGAGCCTGTGCCACTGGCGGTGGTCCCTTCAAAGAGGGGTACAACGTGGTGAGCGGGATCGATAAGTATCTTCCCGTGGATGTTTATGTACCAGGTTGCCCACCGACCCCATCCGCGCTACTTCAAGGGCTGATGACGCTCCAGGCTAAGATCGAGGGTCAAAAACTCTCCGAGGTGCCCTGGTATCGGGCCGGTGTCTCCGAGGGTTTCCCGGTGCCCGTGCTTGGTCCCGACATCTTCGACCCCCGCCAGATTCCGGTGATTGATGCGCGTCTGAGCGAACAGGAGGAGCCGACGACCAAAGCGGGCAAACCGCCAAAGGCCAAGCCTGCTGAACTTCCTGCACCGGAGGTCGAGCTTACCAAGCTCGCCGCAGAGTTTCTCCGTGGCACCGTGGGCGCGGATGCCTTCCGCGATGAGGGCAACGCCCTCATCGTGGAACCCCTGCGCCTGGTCGATGTGTGCCACAGCCTGCGCAATGGCTTTGGCTTCGATTACCTTTCCAATGTGACCAGCGTGGATTACCCCGACCGTTTCGAGGTGGTCTACCACATCTACAGCATCGCCAAGGGCGGAGCCCACATCTACCTCAAGGTCCATGTGGACAGGGATGACCCGGTCATTCCCTCGCTCATCAGTGTCTACCGTTCCGCCGATTTCCAGGAGCGCGAAGTCTACGACATGATGGGTATCCGCTTTGCGGGCCATCCCAACCTCAAGCGCATCCTGCTCTGGGAAGGGTTTGAGGGATTCCCGCTCCGTAAGGATTGGAAAGAGGCGTACTACGAGCAGGAACAGAAGCCCTTCGACAGCCGCTGGCCCGAGGGGTATCATGTTGCAGCCGAGGATCGCAATATCTGGGGTAAAAATGTGCGCTACCCGCAGGGCTGGGACCCCAAGACGTGGAAGGCTCCCACCGATGGCACCCTCGTTCTCCAGCCAGAAGAGTTGTCGGCCCTGAGTGACATCGACACCGACAAGATCATCCTGAACATCGGCCCGCAGCACCCCTCCACCCACGGCGTGTTCCACATGCGCGTCCTTCTCGATGGCGAGACCGTGGTCGACCTGGAGCCCGTCATGGGCTACCTGCATCGTAACCACGAGCAGATCGGCGAGCGGAACGCCTGGCTGATGAACATGCCCTTCACGGACCGCCTCGATTACCTCACGGGGATGGGAAATAACTTCGGCTATGCCATCACGGTCGAGAAGCTCATGGGCAGCAAGGTGCCAGAGCGCGCGGAGTACATTCGCGTCATCATGGCCGAGTTGACCCGCATCGCGAGCCACCTCTGGGCCGCAGGCTTCCTCATCAGCGACCTGGGTGCCTTCTTCACCCCCGCCAACTATATCGGTGAGGAGCGCGAGATGATTCTCGACCTGTTCGAGATGACAGCGGGCTCGCGCATGATGGTGAACTACTTCCGCTTCGGTGGGGTTGCGTATGACATTTCAGATACCTTCATCGCGGCTGCCACACACCTTGTCAAGGAGCGGCTGCCACGCGCGATGGAGGAGTTGGACCGCTATGTGACTGCCAACGAGATCGTGCAGGCACGTACCAAGGGGATTGGCGTTCTGCCCCGCGATGAGGCGATCAACTATGGGGCCGCTGGCCCCGTACTGCGCGCCTCGGGCGTGCAGTACGATGTACGCAAGGCCGAACCCTACAGCATCTATGATCGCTTCGATTTCGAGGTGCCGGTGTTGTACGGCGGTGACATCTTTGACCGCTACTGGGTTCGTATGCTGGAGGCTGAACAGAGCCGCCGCATCGTCGAGCAGGCGCTGCGCGATCTTCCGGGAGGTCCGATTCTGGAGGGGGCACCGCGCTGGAGCACCCGGGTTCCCGCTGGTGAGGCGTACGGGCGTGTCGAGAATCCGAAGGGCGAGCTGGGCTTCTATGTGGTATCCGACGGCGGGAGCAACCCGTACCGATACCATGTGCGCTCCCCGAGTTTCGTCAACCTGACAACCCTGGCGGAGATGTCCAAGGGTCATAAAGTGGCCGACGTGATCGGTATTCTGGGGTCGCTTGATATCGTGCTGGGGGAGGTAGATCGCTAATGCGGGATCTGTTCAAATTTGGATTCAACATCCGCACAGGGTTGTGGATCACGATCTACCACTGGGCCTACACCTACTGGCAGGACTTCCAGCGGCTGACGGGCAAACCCTGGCAGCCATCCGGGCTCCTCTCCTCGGGGAAAATCGGCGGGGATACCCTGGGGTACATGACCATTCAGTACCCGGAGGTCAAGATAATAACCCCGGAGCGCTTCCGCTTCATGCCGATGCTGATCTACGAGGAGGAGGACGGCGATATTCGCTGCACCTCCTGTGGCATCTGCGCGAAGGTTTGCCCGCCGCAGTGTATCTGGATCGTTCAGTCGAAGGATTCCAGCGGGAAAACGATTCCCCAGTGCTCCGAGTTCTACATCGACACCTCGATCTGTATGCAGTGTGGATTTTGCGCCGAGTACTGTCCCTTTGACGCCATCAAGATGAACCACGACTACGAGCTTTCCTCCTTTGAGCGCCATGAGTCCTGGGTCTATAACATGCAGGATCTTCTGGTTTCTACCACCTACTATGCCCAGACACACCCCAATGACTGGAATAGGGAAGAGAGCGCCCGCGCCACCAAGGCCGCCGAGAAAGCAGCTGTTCACTAGGTAATTATATGCGCTGTGTGAATCTTTTCACGCAGCGCATATTTTGTGCTATAATTCACAGAAATTATTCTGGGACGCCTGATGAATCCTTATATCGCTATCGGCCTACTGTTGCTGCTAAGTACGGGGCTCGCACTGATCATCGTGTTGCTGGGTGCGGTGCTTGGCCCAAACAACCCAAACGAGCGAAAGCTGGAGCCTTATGAGTCTGGGATGGTCCCGGTTGGGGAGGCCATGCAGCGCCTCCCCATTCGCTTCTACCTAATTGCAACCCTCTTCATTGTCTTTGATATCGAAGTCATATTTCTCTTTCCCTGGGCGCTTATTTTTCGGAAGCTTGGCATCTTCGGACTGGTCGAAATGGCGGTATTCTTGCTTATCCTGCTTGTAGGTTACATCTACATCTGGCAGAAGGGAGCCCTTGAATGGGACTAGAACGACATGAGCCGATGATTCTGGACTCCACCAAAGAGGGAGAGGCCGGGATTGTCTTTGCCTCCCTAGATAAAGCAGTTGGCTGGGCACGGGCCGGTGCGCTCTGGCCGATGCTCTTCGGGTTGGCCTGCTGTGCCATCGAGATGATGAGCGCCCAGGCGGCCCGCTTCGATATGTCGCGCTTTGGGATGGAACTTATGCGCGCCTCACCCCGCCAGTCGGACTTAATGATCGTGGCGGGCCGTGTGAGCCGGAAGATGGCCCCAGTGCTGCGCCGCCTCTACGATCAGATGCCCGAACCCAAGTGGGTCATCGCGATGGGGGATTGCGCGTCCTGCGGCGGTATTTTCAATAATTACGCCATCGTCCAGGGTGTCGATGAGATTGTCCCGGTCGATGTGTATGTGGCGGGTTGCCCCCCGCGCCCCGAGGCCCTGATTGACGGTATTCTTCAGCTCCATAAGAAGATCGAGCAGCAGCGCCAGGGTGATATTATCCGTATCGGCGGACGCCAGATTACGAGCGAGTAGCCCGTTTCGTTCTTCTCAATGTTATAGGGGCATTGTCGCCCTGCTTGATTGTGCAAGAAGGGGCGTCGCTGTTAGGATGCGATTGTCATAATTGCATTGGAATAATGGCGACGTCCTTTTCAGTGCCTTTTCGTCAAGAGGATAAACTCATGGCCGAAACCGCCGGAAACCGCTATGAAGAGCCTACCAGCGAGGTCGCTGCCGCATCGGCGGTCGCTGATCAGCCAGACCCCACGACCCTTGATAAGCTAACAACGCACTTTGGCAAAAAGGTGCTTGGCACCAGCACACGTCTTGGCGAGGCCACAGCCATTGTAGATGCCAAGGCCCTGGTGGAAGTGATGACCTGGCTACGGGACGAGGGAAAGTTTGTGCTCCTTTCCGACCTGACGGCCCACGATTGCCACGGGCAGGAGCCCCGCTTCTGGGTGATCTACCAGTTGACCAACATCGAGACCCCCGAGCGACTACGAATCAAGGTGGGTTTGCCCGAAAAGAAACCGTCGGTCGAGTCGATGGTTCCTCTGTGGCCGGGCGCGAACTTTCTGGAGCGCGAGGTCTATGACCTGATGGGCATCGAGTTCAAGAACCATCCTAACCTCACGCGCATCATGATGCCCACCGAGTGGGAGGGACACCCACTGCGCAAGGACTACCCGGTGGTTTATGAGCCGGTGCAGTTTACCCACAACGCTGCTGAGATACGCGCCCGAAAACCCCTGGCGGAGAAATAAGCCTGCGATAGAGGCGGAAGCGAGGAGTGATGGGAGTTATTGAGAACGTTTCCAGGTGGATTCTCGGTAGAGAGGCACCTGAAGAAGAGCTTGAACGGGAACATCTAGAGCGCCTGCAACCCAAAGATCAGTTGATGCCGACCTGGGAAGAGGGCGAAGAGGGTGGCAAGATGGTCCTCAGCATGGGGCCGCAGCATCCCTCAACCCACGGCGTGCTCCGTCTCGAATTGGAGATGGAGGGGGAGCGGGTGCTCAAGATTACGCCTGACGTGGGCTATCTCCACACAGGCATAGAAAAGACCTTTGAAACGCTTCGCTACGATCAGGGCACGGCACTGACGCCCCGCATCGACTATCTCTCGCCGATGAACAACACCTGGTGTTTCATCATGGCGGTCGAGAAATTGCTGGAGATCACGCCGCCCCCGCGTGCGGAGTATGTGCGCGTGATTCTAGGGGAACTCACGAGAATCAACAGCCACCTGGTCTGGCTGGCGACGCACGCGCTCGACATCGGCGCGATGAGCGTTTTTCTGTACTGCTTCCGCGAGCGCGAGATGATCCTGGACATCTACGAGATGGTGTCCGGGGCACGAATGATGGATAGTTATTACCGTGCCGGGGGGCTGGCGTGGGATATTCCGCCAGGTTTCATTGAGGCGGTTCAAGCTATTCTGGATATCCTGCCCGCACGGATCGATGAGTATGAGAGTCTGCTGACGCGAAACCCCATCTGGATGGAACGAACCCAGAACGTGGGTGCCATCAGTGCCGAGAAAGCATTGGCACTCAGCGCCACCGGCCCTGCGCTCCGCGCAACGGGCGTGCCCTGGGACCTTCGCAAGACGATGCCCTACTCTGTCTACGAGGCATTTGACTTTGAGATTCCCGTTGGCTCGCGCGGCGATGTCTATGACCGCTACCTCGTTCGTATGGAAGAGATGCGCCAGAGCCTCCGCATCATCGAGCAGGGAATACGAGTCATCCCGCGCGGCCCCTTCCGCATCGACAATCACAAGATTGCGCCGCCGCCGAAGGAGGAGATTTACCTCTCGATGGAGGCACTGATTCATCACTTCAAGCTGTGGACGGAGGGCTTCCGCGTTCCACCGGGCGAAGCCTACGCCGCCATTGAGTCCCCGCGTGGCGAGCTTGGTTTCTACGTGGTCTCGGATGGGTCGGCCAAACCATGCCGGGTCCATGTGCGTGGGCCGAGCTTCATCAATCTACAGCTGATAGGACCAATGTCAGAGGGTGGATTGGTAGCGGACCTCGTGGCCGTGATTGCCAGTCTGGACCCTGTGTTGGGAGAGGTAGATCGCTAACTATGTTACTTGAACAGCGTCGCGAGAAGGTCGAAGAGATTCTGAGCCACTACCCGCAGAAAAGGGCGGCTCTTATGCCCATGCTCTATGAGGCGCAGGAGGTTTACGGCTACCTGACAGAAGAAGCCATCCGCGAGGTGGCGGCCATCCTGGAACTCGACCCGACCGAGGTCTACTCCGTCAGCGAGTTCTACTCGCTCTACTACCACAAACCCACAGGCAAATACATTATCCGCTTCTGCACGGATATGCCCTGCGCTCTGGTGGGAGCGGAGCACGCCTACCAGCAACTCCTCAATCTTCTTGGTCTCAAAAATGGCGAAACCTCGGCAGATGGGCTCTTCACCGTCGAGCACTGCGTCTGCCTCGCGGCCTGTGCCACCGCTCCTGTGTTGCAGGTCAATCGGCAGTTCTTTGAGAATATGACCGAGGCCAAGATGCGAGAGCTGCTTGAGACCCTTCGCACGAGCGGGCTGCCCGAGGATGGCCCTGTAATGAAATTCCAGCCGCGAACAGCCGACACACCTACCGGCTTTTAGAGTCGGGGAAGCAGCAGGATATGGAACAGCTTTATCTCATTTGCCGACACCGCGAGGTTCCCAACCTTCATCAGTACGAGACCTATATTCAGAAGGAGCAGGGATACCAGGCGCTCCAGCAGGTTCTGAAGCTGAGCCGGGACGAGGTCATCGACATCGTCAAGGCATCGGGCCTGCGCGGGCGCGGCGGAGCAGGGTTTCCCACTGGCCTCAAGTGGAGTTTTATGCCCAAGAACGTGCAGGGGCCGGTCTACCTGGTGATCAACTGCGCGGAGGGCGAACCCGGTACCTTCGGGAACCATGAGATTATTGAGAACAATCCCCACCAGCTCATCGAGGGGATTATCATCGGGTGCTATGCCATTGGGGCGACGGCTGCCTACATCTATCATCGCGGCGAGTTCAAGTACGGAGCCGAGATGATGCAGAGGGCGGTCGATGAGGCATACAAGCAGGGATGGTTGGGCAAGAAGGTTGGGGGACGCGAGGATGTCTCACTCGATATCTATCTGCACCCGGAAGCGTCAGCCTACATCTGTGGCGAGGAAACCGCGCAGTTGAACTCCATTGAGGGATACCTGGGTCAGCCCCGCTTGAAACCGCCTTTTCCGGCGCAGTCCGGGCTATGGAAGCGCCCCACCACCGTCAATAATGTCGAGACGCTGGCGCATGTCCCCGCGATTATCCGTAATGGCCCCGCCTGGTTCCGCCAGTGGGGGACAGAGAAGAGCCCCGGTACTCGCGTCTACTGCGTGAGCGGCCATGTCATGCGCCCCGGAAACTATGAACTGCCCATGAATGTCACCGCCCGCGAGCTGATTTTCGAGCACGCAGGGGGCATCTGGAAGGGGCGCGGCCTGAAGGGTTTTATCCCCGGCGGTGTTTCGGCCCCCATTTTAACAAATGACCATCTTGACCTCCCACTGGACTACGATAGTCTCGCGGGCGCGGGCTCGATGGGTGGCTCGGGCGGTGTCATTGTCATGGATGACCAGACTGATATGGCCTGGCTTGCCAAGAAGATGGTCGATTTCTATTCTCACGAGAGTTGCGGCAAATGCAGCCCCTGCCGTGAGGGCACCTGGTGGCAGAAAAACCTGCTTGACCGTATGATGACGGGTCTTGCCCGCTCCGGTGACGTGGAGATGCTGGAGATGGTCTCCGAGCAGATGGCAGGCACATGCTTCTGCCCGCTCGGTGAGTCCTCGCAGATGGTGGTGCTGGGCGCGATGAAGTATTTCCGCAGTGATTTCGAGCGGTACGGGCAGGGCAAGGCATACGACGGGGTCATCCCGATGTCGGCAATTGAGCATCATTAACGCTAGGCAGGGTACAACGAACGATGGCTAACGAACAAGAGATGGTCACCATCAATGTGGACGGCCAGGAAATCAAGGTTCCCAAGGGGGTCATGCTCGTCGAGGCGACCAAGGTGGTCAACGTCGAGATTCCAGTTTTCTGCTACCACCCTAAACTTGATCCTGTTGGTATGTGCCGTATGTGTCTGGTGGAGATCGGGAACCCTGGGAAAAATAAGGACGGGACGCCGATGGTCGACGAGGAGGGGCGCGCGGTCATCCAGTGGATGCCCAAACTCATGACTGCCTGCACCACGCCCGTCAGCGAGGGGCTGCACTGCCGCACCGCGAACGAGCGCGTAGCCGATGCTTGGCGAGGAACCCTGGAATTTCTGCTCACCTCCCACCCCCTGGATTGCCCGGTCTGCGACAAGGGTGGCGAGTGTCCGCTCCAGGATTTGACCTTTGCCTTCGGCCCGGACATGAGCCGCTTCTACAAGCGAAACAAGTACCAATTCGAGAAGCCGATTCCCCTGGGCGATTTAATCTGGCTGGACCGCGAGCGCTGCATCTACTGTGCGCGCTGTGTCCGCTTTCAGGAGCAGATCGCGGGGGACCCAGTGCTGAAATTCGCGGACCGCAACCGGGGACAGGAAATTGTTACCTACTCGGACCCGCCCTTCGATAGCTACTTTAGTGGAAATACGACCGACATCTGCCCGGTGGGCGCGCTCACGACGGAGGACTTCCGCTTCAAGGCGCGCGTCTGGGAGCTTAAAAATGTACCCAGCATCTGCAACCACTGCTCGGTGGGCTGCAACACGGTGCTCGGCACGCGCACGGACGATGTCAAGCGGGTCATGCCGCGCCAGAACGAGTGGGTGAACGAGATGTGGCTCTGCGACAAGGGGCGCTTTGGACATCACTTTCTCCGGGCCGGCGACCGTCTTACCACGCCGCTTATTCGCGAGAACAACACCTTCCGCCCCGCCAGCTGGGAGGAGGCACTCCGGGTGGTGGCTGACCGACTCGCTGAGACGATGGCAAGCTACGGCTCGGCCAGCATCGGCGGCATCGCGGGGGACCGCGCGGCCAACGAGGACCTCTATCTCTTCGCGCGCTTCATCCGCGAGGTGGTTGGGAGCAATAACATTGATTTCCGTCTCCAGTGGCCGACCAATAGTGGCATCGAAGAGGCGCTTCCGATGGTGGGCCTCACCAGTGGCTCTAATTTGGGCGAGCTGGGGAAGAATGCCCTGATTCTGACCATTGGTGCGAACCTGGAAGAGGAGCAGCCTGTCACCTACCTGCGGCTGCGAAAAGCGGTGCTTCAGGGCGCGCAGCTCCTCGTCGCCCAGAGCCGCGAGACCAAGGAGATGAAGGATGCCACGCAGGCGCTTCTCCTTCAGCCGGGCAGCGAGCCATACCTCGCGGCGGCCCTGCTCAAGGCCGTGCTGGCGGGTGGGCAGACAGACATGAGCAAGATCGGTGGGGCCCCAGAGGTGACGGCTGCCATTGAGGCGCTGAGTGCCGACGACCTGGCCGCGCAGAGCGGCCAGGAGGCCACCAGGATTCAGGCGTTGGCTACTTCGATCCTGGCAGCGGAGCAGCTTATCATCATGGTGGGGCGCGAGGCACTCGCC
>JACCSL010000823.1 GCA_013812995.1 Ardenticatenales bacterium
AGGTGAAATAGTCCAGAAGTCGGCGATAGTCCACATGTAGCCCTAAATCACGAATGGTGTGATAAAGGTTAGAACCATCAATAAATATGGCGAATCGGCCGTATTGGCCCTCTAATGATGAGGGGAATTTAGTCATTTGTGACAAATCCTTTTCTAGCGTGGTGCCTTTATAGTTGAGTTCGACGGTAGGTGGGGTTGTTTTCGAATAATTGAGGGACGCGCGAAACGCAAAAGTGGAATAATTTTTTAACGTGCCTCAAGGCGTTATAAGTTTGTCAAATTGTCAGGACACCTCCTTCTCGGGGCACGGCTAAAGGAGGAAGTTACCTTCCTCCATAAGCACTTTGCCGTCAACTTGAATGGAACAGTTGGTGGTGATCGCATCAACATGAATGTCGCTGCTCCACTCTGCGCCCGTAATTTCGGGCAGGGGATGTCCAAAGGCGAGGTGTACACCGGGGTGTTTTTCATCCTGGAGCAGGTTCCCACTCAAGGCATTCAATGCCTCGTTGGTCCCTACTGCGAACTCTCCAACACGCCTTCCATTGGTGGTGCCGCTCAGGTAGTCCCAGACTTCCCGTGCGATCCGATCATCCGCTGCCGCCACCTCCATCACCCATCCATCTTCGATATAGAAGGTGATAGGGGGATTGAGGAGGCCATATTTTTCGCAAAAAATGTCCCCAAGCAGTTCAGCCTGGAGTACACCATTGACGTTCAAAGGCGAGGTACACGCTTCCCCCTCCGGAAGATTTCCCCATTGTCCAGGCGTGTGATACATGCCATGAAAAGGCATCCAACGGTAACGATCATTATCCAGCGTGACGTGTAGGTCGGTCCCGAGCGGCGAGGTCACATGGACCTCATGCGCTGCCTGCATGAGCACCTGTACCTGCCGGGTCAGCTGCGCGACACGATGATAGTCGGCCATCATGCCACTCTGCATCAGGGCGGGCGTGACGCCAATCATATGGCCGTGGCGCACGGAGAGTTCCTGGCGAAGAAAGCGAGCCAGGGGCAAACGAAAGCGTATCTCGCCTGCCTGGGCACTGGTTGCCAGAATCGTCACGGTGGGCGAAATGGCCTGGAGGTCCGTTGCCATCTCGTCGGGAAGCACGGTAAAGGGGCGCTTGCCAAATTCCTCCATCCGGCGGAGGGTGACCGTCGCCCCCTGCTCGCGGGCAGCCTCTGCCAGGGCATAGCCAATAGCCTCGCGAGCATAATCGGTGAGAATCCACACGCGATCATCCATAGCGACGTTCAAGCAGACCTGTACCGCATTGCGAGCACCGGGCATCAGCTTTGGGTCAACCCGCTTATCCATCTCACCCTCTCCTAGACTTCCGCAGCGACTTTAGAATGATTCTAGTCACGCGGCACCCTGCTATCAAAAAGTCCCGCCGGAGACCTACTCCACACCCAGCTGCATCTGCTCGAAGTCCATCAGGAAGCGCTTTCCGCGCAGAAACTCATGGCCAATCAGCGCTCCCACCTGGAACCCGTACCGCCATTCAAGGGGTGGGGGAAAAAATCCTACCAGCCCTTCGACGTCACTACGGCTCCACCCCCCAAGCGACAGATGAGCGGCCATCATGGGCAGCGCCGCTGTCACTCCCCCGGCCCCAATACTCTGTCGGGTGGCGGAGGAAAGAGCGGGGTCAATCTGCTGCCGCACGCTCTCGGCGAGGGTAAAAGCCGCCCCCGCCATGCCGCTGACAAGGTATCCCATCGTTTGGTACTCGTTCACCTGCACGGGTGCCAGAATGAGGTGGGCATCAAAAAGCAGGAAGGATACCAAAGTCATCCCCCCTGTCGGAGGAGACTCTGCTATCTTGGGGTAGAGATGAAGGGTTTGTCTCTGAAAGTCACAGAGAACGTGGAAGTGTTGTAGGAAACTTGTACCAATCACCCCAGCGAGTTGTGGCGCAAAGCGCTGGATGTCCATTACTTCAGCGGGCACATCTTTGATCGCGATTTCCCCCAGCATGACTTCCGGTAACAGCGTATGGGCAACGACGGAGCGCTGTCCCGTAGCCAAGGTAATCTCCCGGGTGCCAAACTCCTCCAAGCTTAACGCCTGTGCCAAAGCGATGTCAACCACCATCTGCCCAGAGCCAGTGTCGATGACAAAAGGATACTCTTGCCCCGCGATGGTGAGATTGATGATGGGCAGGGGATCGGTGCCCATAAAAGGCACAACAATTTCGTCAAGGCGCACGGGGTGGCGGTAGGGGATGCGGTCACCGAAGGCGCGAAGCTGGGCACTCAGTGCTTCTTGGCCTGGAAGAACGTCAAAGTATTGCGCGGCGAGGTCGAATCGGTCAAGTCGGTAGAGCGCCCAGGCCAACTCCTGGCGGATACGCTGCACCCACTCCTGCTGGTGGTTGCTTCCCGAAAGGGCCAGCGCCACCTGCTCTGCCTGCTCCAGAAGAAGCAGGGCCGCCGCGAGGTCGTTCTGAGCGAGGCGCAGCCGACCCAGGCCATGCAGCGCCTCCATGTCACCGGGGCTCTCTCGCAGCGCCCGCTCGTACTGCTCCGCCGCGCCCGCGAAGTCTGCGCTGTCCCACAGGGCCGAGGCAATGGCAGCGGCATTGGAAGAGTGCAGCGGTTGATTGGCGTCAGGTAGGCTCAAAATAAGGCTCCGGCAAGGAGTGAAAAAGGGCGGACCAGAAGTCCGCCCCTGTGAAAGGACGCGCATAACTCTATCACACGTCGATTGATAGTGCTACTGCTTCTCCACCGCCCAAACAGAGCGTAGCAAGACCCTTCTTTAACCCATGATGGCGCAGAGCATAGATGAGGGTGGTAAGAACGCGCGCGCCGCTGGCCCCAATGGGATGACCCAGCGCAATGGCACCGCCATGAACATTGATATTCTCATCGGGGATGCCCAGGCCACGAATATCGGCA
>JACCSL010000834.1 GCA_013812995.1 Ardenticatenales bacterium
AAATGAGTAGGGGCGGGTCTCAGACCCGCCCCTACAATTCCTTGCCGTTTGTCGTTACTTTTGACCTTTGACTTTTGACTTTCCGTTCCCTGACTTTCCGTTCCCTGACTTTCCGTCTTACTCGCGATGCAAAACCTTGCCCAGCAGGGAGCGCGCGCCCACGAGGAGGGCGAGAATTCCGGCCACGAATCCCGTGGCGAAAGAGCCAAGGCTGGACTTTCCTGGGGCGCTTTTGCTCGTGGTGCCAACCGTTTTGCCACTCTCCGTCACCGGAGGCTGACCAGGGCCGCGCAGCGCCGAATCCGACGACGTTCGATGGCGCACCAGGTCGGGGTTCGCGAGTTGATCGTAGGTGGCGGTGACCTGCGCCCCGAAGAGCAGAATCTGCGAGGCGTAGTAGATGAGGACCAGGAAGGCGAGCACCGAGCCCACCACCGTTCCCGCCGTGACCGAATCGGAGGAGCGCCCCAGCCACCAGGTCAGCAGTTCGCGCCCGATCTGCCAGGTGATAGAAGTAAAGACACCCCCGATAATAGCGGCCTTCCAGCTCACGGGCTTGTCAGGGATATACTTGAAGAGCGCCGCAAACACCAGCGATGAGAGCGTGAGCGAGATGAGCAGGTTCAGTAGCCACCCAAAAAAGACACCCCCTGGTAGGGACTGTGCAAATGACTCGGCAGCCTGAAGCGCCGTTCCGAACAGCAGCGACCCGATCATCAGCACCGCGATCAGCACCACGATGAGCGCTGCCTGACCGCGCGCCTTCATTGTGTCAATGAAGCTCCGCTTGCGGGGGGCCACGTCGTAGATGGTGTTGAAAGACTCCTCCAACTGGGCGAAGATGTTCGAGGCAGCCCAGAGCCCTGTCAGAAGCCCCGCCAACCCCAGCGTACCGCTATTTTGCTCGGTATCGTTGAACGTTTCGGTAAGGAGTTGCTTCGCAGCGGGTAGGTTCTTAGAAACCATATCCATGACGTACTGCTGGGCGTTTTCCGCAGGCCCCAGGTTAAAGCTGAGTGCGATACCGATAAGCGAGATCAGCACGAGCATGAGGGGGAAAAACGAGGTAAAGGTGTAGTAGGCCAGCGCTGCCCCGAGCCTGGTGAGATGGTCATCGCCAAATTCCCTCCAGGTCTCTTTGGCGAGTGTGGAAATAGGCACATCCAGCTTCATGTTCATAGGAGAACTCCTGGGATTCTATCAGAGTGGCGCGCAGCATTGACTCTCCCTCTGGATAAAGCAACTTTGTTGCCTTGAGCATAGGTCCAGCAAGAGGCTCCTTTCAGCAATCTTCTGCCCCTGTGGTAGCATAGCCCTTCAAGCACCGGAGGAGTATCCCCTTTGAATCATTCCCGACGAGTCCTGCTTGTTGCTCTGCTGGGGGCGCTGCTGGCAGCGTATGCCCTGCGACTACAACAGTTGGGTGCCCAAAGTTTTTGGTACGATGAGACGGTCACTGTCTACCTTGCCAATCAGTCCATCAGCGGGCTGATTGCGCACACTGCGCGTGACATCCACCCGCCGCTCTACTATCTCCTGCTCCATTTTTGGGTGGGGTTTATGGGAGTGAGCGAGTTCGCCGTCAGCTATTTCTCCCTGCTCTGGGGGCTGCTGCTGATTGCCAGCAGCTTCACCCTGGCCCGCTGGCTGGATGGGAGGCAGGTGGCGCTGCTCACCGTGGCGCTGCTCGCCCTTTCGCCCTTCAACATCTGGTATTCCCAGGAAGCCCGCATGTACACGATGGGCGCGACGCTCGGCCTCTGGACGCTGCTCGCGCTCTGGCAACTACTGCGCGGTAGGCGGATGAAAAAGCGCTGGATGATTCTCTGGCTTGTCAGTGCGGTGGCCGGGCTCTATACCCTCTACTACTTTGCCTTCCTGCTCCTGTGGGAGGCGTTTTTCGTTGCCTGGTGGCTCTGGCGGGAGAGTAACCCCCGGGAGCGTTGGCAGCGCTGGACGCTGCTCGCCACCTTGCTGCTTCTGCTCTGGTCGCCCTGGCTTCCCACCGCGTTGCACCAGGCGACCACTCCCCCTGTCCCGCCCTGGCGAACCGCCGTGTCACCGCCCAGGATGTTCATTGAAACGCTCTCTGCGCTTGCCCTCGGTCAATCCGTGGATCATCAACTGATCTGGCCCCTCATTGCCCTGCTTGTACCCGTGATGCTGGGGGGGCTCATCT
>JACCSL010000892.1 GCA_013812995.1 Ardenticatenales bacterium
GCCGAGTACCGCACGAGGATGGCCTGCAAGCGCTTTAGTTTCGCAAGCGGGGTCTGGGCACGCTCCACCTGGTCGATGATGTTTAAGGTTCCCTCGCGCTCAAAGTGGTCAAGCAGGCTGGCCTTGAAGACGTCGTAGCTGCCCCAGTGATGGTAGAAGGAGCCCTTCGTCACGCCAAGGCGCTCACAGAGGCGCTCAATGGTGAGGCCCGCTGCCCCTTCGTCGTTCAGCACCTGGACGCCTGCAAACAGCCAGTCTTCTTTACGTTTTGGGCCATTGGGAGCCATATCTCTCCAGAATCATAGATGTTAGCGCCAGGAAACCCACGCATTCGATGTGTGGGAGGAATGGCGCGGCATTGGAAAAGCCATGCCAAGCCAAGCCCTGGCTCCTCCTTTCTTAAGGTAGATGAGGAGATAAGGGTTAAAGAAGGGGGATTTTGTCTTTCGACCGGGCTCCCCCTGGGCCACCACCGCTTACGCGGGTAATGTGTGCCTCGCCAAAGTTACCCTGGCTTGTTGTATCTAACGCACTATCCTAGACCCTCAGACTGTTTAACGTTAGACGATAGAGCTTGGGACTGGCAAGCATCCCAAGGTATCATGACCAGGATAACGTAGCCCTCGTAGGGCTTAGGCATGGTCAGCATGGGCTTACGTACAAGCCCACGGCCTTCCAGCCGTGGGTCGCTGACCCTGTCACGTATGGTTAATCAACAGCATACCATACCGTATGGTATGCTGTCAAGGGGCATGGGCCGAGGGTATTTGCTTCAACCCGCCCCCGGAGGTGCCTGTGGTCGTGCGGAGCGCCATAGGTGCTTTGTCTTTTTGCGTTGGGTGCAGGGTGTTACTCACAGCAGCGCCTCGTGATGATGCTTGGCAAGTGCCACGAGTTGGTTGGCTACTGCCTGCTGCGTCTCGACGGGGATGAGGTCGTGCTCGTCCAGGAAGAGGGCCACCTTCTGCGTGTCCACCTCCTACATCTCGCCTGGCGCTGGAGCCTTGCCCGCCTCGATGCGCTCCATCACTGCCTATACCGCGTTCGGCTGTGCCTGAGCGTAGGTGTCACCCGGGCCATGCGCGGTGACTAGGTACCCTTGCGTGGGGTCGCCTTTGAGGGTGAGGCGGAAGTCGGTGTACTCGGAAGCCATAGGTCTGCGTTTCCAGAGGGATGGTGGGTTTACCAGGATGGGCGGTGCCAAACAATGCAGTGGGGCCGGGCAGGGCGAGACGCTGCTCAGGCTTTGCAACGAACGGTGCTTTGCGGTGCCAGAATGATAACGGACGAGGAGGCGGGGGAATGGCAATGGGCAGGGAGTGGTGGAGGTGTGGGTGGGGAGGGAGTAGCTTTGCCTGGCCAGGCCGCGCCTCGCGTTTTGCTTAATGAAACACCCTCGTCCTTCCTGGCTCCGGCGTTGCCAGGAGCAGCGTCAGGGCGCGGAGCGCCACGTATGAGGGCCGCTATGGGAGGAGAAGTTGCCCTCCTCCCCCGTTGCCCACAGCATCTGACTACCAGCCACAGCGGTTCGTGACGAATAGGAGATAGCCATGGGATTTGATCTACCACTGTATTACATCGTGGGTGTCGTCCCGGTCAAGTTCCTTCGTACCCAGGACGGACGCATGGTCGTTCTCAAAATGGATAAAAGGGGCCATTGGGTTTACGGCAATGACATGCTCTATAGCGCTCTGTTTGGCACCAGCGATGTGGAGGAAGTCTCCGAGGCGGAGTTCATCCAGCATGTGGAAAAAATGCGCGGCCAGCGGTTAACACGCGAAGGGAGCGTGTATGATCTCTACGCGGTTATCCAGGCAATGGAGGAAGTGGCGCAGGAAGAGGGGCGGCGGCTGACGCCCCAGGAGCAGACCATCCTCCATGAGCTGCGCTGCCACACCCATGAGTTGTTCGAGGCATCGCTACCTCCGTTTCCCGAGGAGGAAGATGATATCGTGTCAGCCGACCCGCCTGCTGATACATCTTGATGGGGGTGCTTTTCCCTGCGCCATCGCTCTGCCAGAGCCGTGCCGAACCGTGCCAAAGTCGCTGAGCGTGGCACCGACGGGGCGGGGCTCCTGCCTTTCTACTCGGAGAGCTTTTTATCGAGTGTAGGGGAGGATGCTTGATGATAGAATGGGTGCATGGAGGGTTGAATGTGGGAAAGGTTAAAGCACTGGAATGCGCGGCTGGGGTGGTGGGCAGATCGGCTATTACTTTTAGCAGTACCGCCGCTGGTAGTTTGGATTTATGCGACGTCGGACGGGACTGCTTTCACTTTGTCCATTCCTATGATGATGGGTGGTACCTTGGGCGCGGCAAGCCGCGTATTTCCTGAAAAACAATATCCCCGGTTGGGGGGAGTGATCAAGCTTCTATTCATTGTCAACGGGATCACCCTCATGCTGGGGCTTTGGTTTTTGGACTTTTGACAAAGGGGTGCTCAAAAGCGTTGCAGAGTTGACGAAAAGAAGGAACCGCGTCAGAAGTAGGTGATGGATATTAAACAACACACTACCGCCCTGACGCAGTTC
>JACCSL010000897.1 GCA_013812995.1 Ardenticatenales bacterium
CCTGGTCGGCTCACGGGGAACGGTGGGCCATGCGCTCTTTCTGGGGCTCACCACGACCATCACCCACACGGCGGGCGTCTTCGCGCTCGGGCTGATGACGCTTTTTCTCTCGCAATATATCCTGCCAGAGCAGCTCTATCCCTGGCTGAGTGTTCTCTCCGGCCTGCTTGTGGTCGGCATCGGCGTGTCGCTGTTTAGCCAGCGGCTGCGGCGATTCCTGGCCGCCCGCACCAACTCCGCAGAGCACGACCATCACGACCACGATCATGGACATGACCACGATCATTCCCATTCCCACAGCCACATGCCACCCGCCACCGTGACGTGGCGCAGCTTGCTGGCGTTGGGGATTTCGGGGGGGCTGCTTCCCTGTCCCTCCGCGCTGGTATTGCTGCTCAGCGCGATGGCGCTGGGCAGAGTGGGCCTTGGCCTAGTGCTCATCATAGCATTTAGCCTGGGTCTAGCCAGCGTCCTGACAGGCATTGGCGTGCTGCTCGTCCACGCCCAGCGGTTGTTCGAGCGTATTCCTGTAAGTGGGCGGCTGTTCCAGGCGCTGCCCGTCGGGAGTGCCCTGCTGATTACCCTGGCGGGCCTGGGCATCACGGTCCAGGCGCTGGCTCAGACGGGCCTTTTTGAGGCCCTTGTCGTAGCGAGCAGCCAGGGGTTATGACGACCATCCACCCATGCCATGAAAGGAGGTGTGTGACATTCGATTCCTGAACCGCATGTTGCCGCTCGCTATTACTCTTGTCCAACAAGGAGACAGAAATGAGTCTAAAACGTAAAGTCGCTTTATTGCTATGCCTTGTCCTGACACCCGTGCTGCTGGTAGCCGCGCTGCTCATCGGGGGGCAGGCCGCCTCCGTCGATGCGTCGAGCCACCGCGAAGCGCCGATGATTTCCAAGGATCCCAACGCGGACACCACGGATCTCTATGCTTACATTCCACGCGGTAAAACGGACAGCATCGTGCTGGCCGCCAACTGGATTCCCTTCGAGGCTGCCGATGGTGGTCCGAACTACTTCGAGTTTGATGACAGCGTCTACTACGAGATTCATGTGGACAACGATGGGGACGCCATCGCTGACCGCACCTATCGCCTGTCCAGTCACACCGTGACACGAAACCCCAACACCTTCCTCTACAACACGGGGCCGATTAACTCCCTGGCCGACACCGACTGGAATCGGCCCCAGTACTACACCGTCACGGAGATTCTAGAAGGTGGGACTCAGACGGTTCTGATTGCCAACAAACTCGCGCCTCCTGTCAATATCGGTGGCAAGTCCACGCCCAACTATGAGGCCCTTGCCAACGCTGCTGTCTACACGAGCAGCCAGGGAATCAAGATTTTCGCCGGACAGCGCGATGACCCCTTCTGGGTCGATCTTCAGATCTTCGACCTGCTGACGCTGCGCGGTCAGGATGCTCCGATCGGCTATGCTGGTCCCAATAACATAGCGGTGGATTCCCTCGCTGGCTTCAACGTCCATTCCTTCATTCTTGAGATTCCGCTTACCCGCCTCAAGGAGGGTAATGAGACCGTGCTCGGCGTCTGGGCCACCTCTGCCCGTGTCCCCGGCACCGTGTTGGGCGCGCTGGACAGCGTAGCCAGCCCTGAGGCGCATGTGCAGATTTCGCGGCTGGGAATGCCCCTTACCAACGAGGTCGTTCTGCCGCTGGGGCTCAAGGACACGTTCAACACCTTGAAGCCGAGTCAGGATCTGAGCGTCTATGGTCTGCTCCAGGAGAGCGTCGAGGACCCCGAGGTCGGTAACCTCCTCTGCGCCCTCTATGGGGTAAAACTGCCGAAGGATGCTGACAACGATTGTGACACGGCCTACACCGCTGGCACCCCTGCCACGGGCCGCGTTGACATCTTCGACATCTTCCTGCGGGGCATGGTGCTTGCCCAGCCCTTTACCGTAACGACATCCACCGGGGCGACTGCATTGCCCGCTGGCTTCAACATCAACCGCCCGGCTGGCGTTCAGCCCGCCGAGATGCTCCGCATCAATACCGCTATCAGCGGTAACACCTGTCACCCCATGCCGCAGCGACTGGGTGTGCTTGCCGGGGATGCCTGTGGCTTCCCCAATGGTCGCCGCCTCATCGACGATGTCATCGACATCGAGCTGCTCGCGGTGGCCGGCGCGGCCTACGAGCCGCTGGCGGGGAACGATACCGCCTTTGCCTTCAATGGTGCTCTCATCGGCGTCCTGGACGACAACCTGAACGGAAATGATAAGCCCTTCATGAGCACCTTCCCCTACATGGCAACACCCCATGCAGGTGACAGTCGCCAGTACAGCAATATCTTCAATCTGCTCCTGCCCGTCGTGAAGTCGGCCGGAGCGGCCATTCTGGAGAAGACGGCACTGGTCGTGAGCACGCTCTCCTTCGGCCTGATCCAACTGCCGACCGACAGTGCGCCATCGATTCACGGGCTGGCTGCCGCTATCAGTCTGGGCCTTGTCGGTAGCATAGAGTGGCTGCGCCGCCGTCGCTCTCGCTAGTCAAACCGAATACCAGGGGCAAGGGAGTTCCCTTGCCCCTGGTCGTTTTGTTTCATAGGATACGCTATGTCCTTCCTTTCCAGACCTCGCACCCGATATCCCGAATGGATGCTGCTCATTGCGTTTCTTCTCTTCGCGGGAAGCATCGCCACCCGGCTGCTCCTTGATCGACTGCTCCCTCCGACCACGATCTCTGCTCCCCGCCCCGCCGAGCTTTCTGATGAGCAGACGATCTTGAAATGGCAGGAGGCGCTGCGCCAGAACCCCGAGAATAGTTATGCCTATACCCAGTTGGGGTTAGCACTGCTCCAGCGGGTGCGCGAAACCGCCGACCCGATGCTCTACAACCAGGCGGAGCAGGCGCTCACGGAGGCCCTCCAGCGCGATCCGCAGCAGTTGGATGCGATGATCGGGCAGGGCATTCTGGCCCTGGCGCGCCATGATTTCCAGGCGGCGCTGGGGTGGGGCGAGAAAGCCCATGCCCTCAGTCCCCACCGCGCCCAGGCCCTGGGCGTCATGGTGGATGCACTGGTCGAGCTGGGGCGCTACGAGGAGGCCGCCCAGGTACTTCAGCAGATGGTGAATCTGCGCCCGGACCTTCCCTCGTACAGCCGCGTTTCTTACCTGCGTGAATTACACGGTGACACGGCGGGGGCCATTGCAGCCATGCAGCAGGCCGTTCAGGCAGGTCGACCGGGAACGGAAAGTATGCTCTGGACCCAGGTACAGCTTGGTCATCTTTACTTCAACAGCGGAGACTTAGCCCGCGCAGAGGAGGCTTACCGGAAGGCGCTTTACCTGCGCCCTGACTATGCCTATGCCCTGGCTGGGGCCGCGCGTGTCCAGGCGGCACGCGGGGATCACCAGGAGGCTATCGTTGCCTATCAGCAACTCGCGGATCGGCTGCCCCTGCCTGAATTTGTCATCGCGCTAGGCGAGCTTTATGAGGTGACGGGGAAAAGTACCGAGGCCGAGCGGCAGTATGATCTGGTGCGAGCTATCCAGCAGATCAATGGGAGCGCGGGCATGGCCGTCGATATGGAGCTGGCCCTCTTCGATGCCGATCATGGCGAGAACCCCGAAGAAGCCCTCCAGCGCGCGCGCCGGGCCTACCGCGAGCGCCCCAGCCTCTATGCGGCCGATGCGCTCGCCTGGACGCTCTACCACGCGGGCCACGTTGATGAGGCGAGGCAGGTCAGCCAGGAAGTGCTGCGGTTAGGCACCCGCGATGCGGCTCTGCTCTACCGCGCGGGTGTCATTGCCCACGCGGCAGGGGAACCCGATGTCGCGCGGGACTATCTTCAGCAGGCGCTACAGATCAACCCCTTCTTTTCTCTGCTCTACGCGCCCCGCGCCCAGGCCCTGCTGGATCAACTCGCGGTACGCTAGCAAAGAAAAAGGTGCGTTTCTGGGAAACGCACCTTTGCCAGCAAAAGAAATGGCGGCTTTCAGCCACCCGGCATGTTGAACCAGTTCTGCATGGCCATCAGAACCGTCAGATCCCCCGTGGCCTTGAATTTCCCCGTCATGTAGGCGACTGCCCCATTGAGCTGGCCACTGGTAATCTGGAGCCACACATCCGCTGGCGTGGTAATCGTGGCATCAGGATTCTCGATGGCCCCCTCACCCGTGTCCACCTTGCCATCTGCGACCTGAATGTAGTATTGCCCCTCATCATCTCCAGTCACATTGAACTGGATCGTCTTGGTGACCCCCTGGATGGCGGCCTCATTGGCATACTGGGGCATCCACTCGAAAAGCTGTTTAATAGTCGGCATGAGAGCTTCCTTTCGCTAAATAAAAGTGGGCTTGATTATAGCGAACGCGCCATCCCCGACAAACTTACCAAACACCTATTTGGTTATGACGCCTGCCCAAGGCAGACGCTGCCTGTGCTATACTGCCGGGTTGCCCGCATCGAAAAGGAGTAACCCATGTATGATCTCTGGTCCTGGCTGAGCCGATTCTGGAGGCCGCGTAAAAGAGAGGCATTGCCCCGCACCTGTATCTTCGATGATCGCTATGGCTGTTCCATCCTACTCCACATCCCCACGGAGAATCTTGGCACCACCTTTGATTTTCAAGCAATGGCTTTGAACTGTGGCTATCGTGGCGGCAAGGACAACTGGTGGCACATTCATCAATCCGGGCCCGCCCGGCAGGGCTCCTTCGCCCGTAATTGTGCCCACTCCTATCGCCCCGGCCATCCCGAGGAGGCACGCCCCTGTAGCTGCGCTACAATGGTGCCCGCCCCCGAGAAGGCGACGCCCGCACCCTGAACTCAGCCGGTTTCTACTCTGCTTGCTTCTCCCTTATCCCAATTCTCGTTACAATCTCCCTTCTCAACCCTTACTGTGCACCACACAGCACAAGAAAGTTCGGGCAGCGGGGTATGGACCACAATGATCTAGCACTGTTTCTTCATCTTCAGACCACAAGCTGGGAGGCTATCTGGCGAATCACGTTGTCGGCCGTGCTGGGGGGAATCATTGGCTTCGAGCGTGAGTGGAGCGGTCATCCCGCAGGGCTGCGCACGAATATGGTAGTGGCGATTGGCTCCTGCCTGTTCACGCTGCTGTCGATCGAGGGATTCCCGCTGCGGGGAGCAGCGCAGGACACGGCGCGCATCGCCGCGCAGGTCGTCTCCGGGGTCGGCTTTCTCGGGGCGGGAGCCGTACTCCAGACCAAGGGGCACACCAAGGGGCTCACCACCGCTGCGACGATCTGGTTGGTGGCTGCCGTGGGGATGGGCGCAGGGGCCGGGGCCTACCTGATCTCGATCTACACGACTCTTCTCACCACCGTTGTGCTTGTCTTGCTTCTACCGCTGAATGAGTGGGCTGACAGGCACCCAAGGCGACGCGTGCCATCGAGAAACCGCGTCCAGATGGACGATGATCCGGAGGAAAAAGCAAGTAAGGCAGAGGATATCAATGGCC
>JACCSL010000935.1 GCA_013812995.1 Ardenticatenales bacterium
GCGCCTGACCACGCCGCTACCCATTGATCTCCCTCAGCACCCACCCAGCTCGTAGTAGCGCGCGAGGTCCCCGGCCACCGCGGCCAGCTCCGCGTCGCAGCCCTGCCAGGCAGGGATATGGGCCTGGATCTTAGCGTCGGTCCAGACGTGGCACACACGCTCGGTCAGATGGGCGGTGAGCAGGGTGGATCGGTATCCAGAGGCAGGCGGTGCTATTAGACTCCCTGGCAGCCCCTATTGTTCCAACGACCCTACCTCTGCTTCACTCTCGCCCCATCACGGTAGTCTACCTCATGGCCCGCCTTGGGGTGAGGGTAAGAGCCGAGACCCACCCCCACCGTCTAATAACAGGATTATAGTGTCAAACCGCCTGGGCGTAGGCTATAATAGACCCTGTTCGATGTGCCAGGATGGGCTATGGCCCTGATCCTGGCATGAGTCGGAGTTCGAGCGCGCCCTCGTCCTCACACCCCACCCCCTGGAGTTGACCCTATGAGCACAATTTATCGACACGGCAATACCCTTGTCGTCCCCATTCCGCCCCAGCTCCTTACCTCCTTGCAGCTAGCGGAGGGGGCGGAGGTGGCCGTGGTGTTAGATAGCGCACGCGGCCAGATTGTAATTGTTCCCATCGATCAGCCCACCGGAATGTGTCAAGTGCTTATTGACCACTGGTGTCCCGCCACCGTTTAGCATACCCTTACCTGTCGAACCCTCCCAGCTACAAACAGAAAGTTTTCCAGGAAATCCAGTGATTCAAGTAGAAGAACTCTCCAAACGGTACGGAACAACTGTGGCCCTTGACCGAGTGACTGTGGCAATACCAGAGGGGGCAATATGGGGCATCCTTGGTCACAATGGTTCAGGCAAGTCCACTTTTCTGAAATGTCTGCTTGGCTTCCTCTTGCCAGATAGTGGCAGGGTGGTCTTAGAGGGCATCACACAACGGGAGATGGGCTATCTGGCTGAACATGTTTTTTTTCCCAAACACGAACATGTTGCGGATTACCTCCACACAGCGGGCCAGATCAGCGGGATTTCAGGAAGCACCCTCCGCACGCGCGTGCCCTATCTCTTGGAGCAGGTAAGGTTGTGGCAGGCAAGGGCATGGCAGATTCGCGATTGCTCCAAAGGAATGCGGCAGCAACTAGGCATCGCCCAAGCCATCGTGCATGATCCTCGGCTCGTCATCTTAGATGAACCAATGGAGGGGCTTGATCCTACTTGGCAGCATCGAATCCGCGCGATGATTCGCGGATGGCGCGCAGTTGGCAAGACAGTGCTCATGAGCACGCATCGCTTGAGCGATATCACCGAGCTCTGTAGCCATGTGAGCATATTCCGAAGCGGGCGGGTGGTGACAGCAGGCAAGTTGGACGAAGTGTTAGTTCCCCAACCCCGCGTTACCATTGTTGTCACACTGCTGAACACAACGCTTCTGGAGGATTTGACGTCGCTTCACCCTCAGATTCAGGTGGAGCAGAACACTATAACCCTGGCGGCAGAGGCGGTTCCGTTGAAAGAAACAGTGCTGTATCGGCTGTTGGATGGGGGGGCAGAGATTATCCAACTGACCCACGAACGACGCTCTTTGGAAGAATTGTACTTGGAGGCAATGTCAGCATGATGCGCATCTTCCTATTGACAGCGCTGCTCCTACATGAGTTTCGCCGCTCCTTGCTAGGTGCTGTCCCACTTGGTCTTGTCCTTTTCCTATACTACTTCTTCTTCCAACGAAGTGTAGATGTACATTATTTTGCCGCGATAGGGGGCTTTGCCTTGGCGCTGATCTGCGCGTTGACTACCCTGCTCCTGTCAAGGCAAATCAACCGAGCAGCGACCTACCCCTTACTGCTCCGCCTTGAACATCGCTCGGAGCTTTTGGCAGCCATTGTCATGGGAGCACTGATCGTAACACTGCTCCTCGCTATTCCGTTCGCAGGCGCAATTCTCTACCTCCACCAATTTTGGTTGACCTTGGGTGAAGGCTTCCTCATTGCGTTGCGGTGGGGGGCTCTCTTTTTGCTGGCTGCGGCATTGGGGCTTGCCCTAAGTCCCCTTGTCAATCGTGGGGTGTCCGTTCCCCTCTATGGGGGGCTGATCCTGCTTGTGACCATTATGGACCAACAGCGCCTCCTGCGCGCCTATGGTTTGAGCTGGCTCATCGAAGGCACAGCGTTCCTGCTCACGCCACTTTATCTACTCCTCCATGGGGAACCTCATAGGAGCCCCATACAGTACGCTCTAGCACTCCTTGTCACGTTGCTTTACACGGCCATTCTGGTGGGGGCATCTGTTCGGCGGTTTAGTACGAAAGAGTTGCTCTGGGATCAGTAGCCGCAAGGTAACTACTCAGGCAGGGGAGCAGGTACGGGGTAGAAGGGGCTACCGTGCAAGGCATTATGGGGTGCGTTTAACAAACGTGTTGTGCGATCCGTTCGCCCGAAACCAATCGCAAGATGGGGGAAGGGCGGGAAAGGAATATCTCCTTTTACAACTGTCGTTCCATGTAGGTGAGATGTTCCCCCAGGCGGGAGGCAGCGTCAACCCCTATCGTCTTGTGAATAGACTGACCGCATCTCCCTCGGCGTGCGCCTGGCAAGCGCAGGTCGAAAGCGGGAGGAAACGGGGATAAGCTACCAGTCAGGCGTACTTTCGGGATATCCCGAAAG
>JACCSL010000070.1 GCA_013812995.1 Ardenticatenales bacterium
CCATGTCCACCTGAGCGAGTCTCGCCTGTGGGTGGAGGAGCCGGACGAGGCATTCTATCGTCTCTACATGGGCGGGGGCAATATCGGCCTGTACTACCTGCTCAAAACAATGCCAGCCGGGGCTGACCCGCTTGGGCCGGAGAATGTCCTGGCGCTGACCACCAGTGTTCTTACCGGTGCCCCCTTCTCCGGTCAGAGCCGCGCGAGTGTCAATGCAAAGTCCCCGCTTACGGGTACCATCGGAGATTCGCAGGCCGGGGGCTTCTTCCCCGCCGAGTTGAAATTCGCTGGGTTTGATGCCGTGATTGTCTATGGTCGCGCGGAGACGCCGGTTTATCTCTGGATTCACAATGGCGAGGCAGAGCTGCGCGACGCGCGCCACCTGTGGGGGTTGGGGAGCTGGGAAAGCGAGAGTCGGCTGCGTGAGGAGCTGGGCGACGCGAAGATCGAGGTGGCCTGTGTGGGTCCGGCGGGCGAGAACCTCGTGCGCTACGCGGCCATCATGACGATGCGGAATCGCGCGTGGGGCCGCACGGGCATGGGCGCAGTCATGGGCTCCAAGCAGCTCAAGGCCATCGCGGTGCGCGGTCAGCAGCGCCTGTCCATTGCCGACCCACGCGGGGTCAAGCGCGTGGCCGGTGTCGGAGCCAAGGCCCTGCAAAGCAACAAGGACATGGCTGATCTCGGCGTCTACGGAACGGCAGGCATCGTCCTCCCTCAGCAGTTTGCAGGTGGCCTGCCCACCCGCAACTACCAGAGCGGCGACTTTCCCGCCGCCGACCTTATTTCCGGGGAGCGCATGGCCGAGACGATCCTGGTAGAGCGCGATACCTGCTACGCCTGTGTGGTCCGCTGCAAACGTGTCGTCCAGGTGGAGAAGGAGGGGAATATCTGGGTGGCCCCGGAACTGGGCGGCCCCGAGTACGAGACGCTCGCCACCTTTGGCTCCTACTGCGAGGTCAGTGATCTGGCGGCTATTGCCCGAGCCAATGCCCTCTGCAACGATTATGGCCTCGATACGATTTCCTGCGGGGCCACCATTGCCTGGGCAATGGAATGCTACGAGGATGGCTTGCTCACCGAGGAGGATACCGATGGCGTCGCGTTGCGATTCGGCGATGCAGAGGCCATGCTGGAGGCCGTGGAGCGGCTGGCCCATCGCCGGGGGCGGCTGGGCAACCTGCTTGCCGAGGGCTCTGCGCGTGCCGCTGCGCAACTCGGCCCAGAGGCGGAGGCGCGCGTCGTTGCGGTCAAGGGCAGCGAGGTTCCCGCGCACATGCCGCAGGTCAAGCGCAGCCTTGGGCTGATCTACGCGGTCAATCCCTTCGGCGCGGACCACCAGTCCAGCGAGCACGACCCTTTCTACGAGCCGGGGGGCGGGCAACTCTATCTGGAGCGGTTGGCGATGCTGGGTCTCACCCAACCCGTCCCCTCCGATGATCTGGGCGTCGAGAAGGTGCGTTTCGCCCTGCTTACCCAGTATCTTTTCAGCCTGATGGATGTGCTCTGCCTCTGCCAGTTCGATTGGGGACCAGCGTGGCAGCTCTACGGTCCCGACTCCCTGACCGAGATCGTGCGCGCTGTGACAGGATGGGAGGTGACATTGGAGGAGCTGATGCAGGTGGGTGCCCGGCGCGTCAATCTGCTCAAAGCCTTCAATGCCCGCGAGGGGTTCACCCGCGCCCAGGACATCCTCCCACCCCGTCTTTTCGAGCCGCTGGTGGGCGGAGCCAGCGATGGCCTGACCTTTACCCGCGAGGAGCTGGAGCGGGCGCTGGATTGCTACTACGAGTTGGCCGGATGGGGAATACAAACAGGAAACCCCAGCGCAGAAACCCTCTCCGCGCTGGGGCTGAGCTGGCTTACAGAGCCACCTCTCTAGGCTGGCTCGATGACGAGTGTCCCTCTGCTCACCTTCTCCACCGCCGGGCGGGTCCAGGGCAGAGGGGCCAATCCTACTTCCCGCCAGCCCTTCAGACCGTCCGCGTAGTGCGGCGAGGCCGGGTGACCGCTGTTGCCTGGCAGCGAAAGCTGGAAGTTGTCCCAGTCACTCAGGTCCGCAATCAGGCGAGCGGTTGCCCCGATGGCGGGCAGCGGTTGATGATAGTGGATAGTTCCAAGGTCGGGGTTGGGGGAGAAGGGACCGCCGGGCATCGGGTAGGGGCCACGGTTGAACCATTTGCCCACGAGCGGGATGGCTCCCAGCGGATGTTCCAGGGCGCGCTGGTGAACTCGCCCCCAGCTCCACGTTTTTGCGTCATCCCCCCACTGGGCGCGTAGCTGCCGAAGCGTCTCCTCAAGGGCCAGACTCAGCATCTCGTCGCGGCCCAGGCGGCGCGGCGCGCCCTCCAGCGTCCACCAGCCATGCTCTGGCTCCTCCAGCCGCTCCAGCACCCAGGCCCAGGAGCCAAAGGCGTGCGGGAGTAGATTCTGCAATTCCGGCTGGCTGACCTTGCCATGCCAGCGCGCCGTCCAGGAGGCCAATTCGTCTGCCACGAGGTGATGACGAAGTTGATGGAAGAGATGATGAGCGATGGTCGCGGCGGCGCTTTCCAGCGTCATCCGCCCATCCCAGCCCTGGAGCATCTGCTGGACGGGACGCAGCGCCCCGCTCATTGCCGGGAGCGTCGCCACCGCCTGCGCCAGCCGGTGCTCCGGGTACGAGTAGACATCCGCCTGGATGGCGCGGAACGTCTCGACGCTGTGCGTGGCGCGCCCCTCGATCAGTGCCGCGATGCGACCCGCGCGAAAACCTGGATAGAAATCCACGCCCAGCCAGTGCTCATACTCCTCGCCCACAGGCCGATTGTTGGAGTGAACCAGGTAGCCCGCCGCTGGATTGACCTTGTGCGGCAACTCCTCCACAGGAATGTAGCCCAGCCACTCGTTCGCCCCACTGCTGCCATCCACCGGGACAACCCCTCTCTCCCCCTGGCGAATGGGCACGCGACCCGCCATCAGCCACCCAATCGTCCCGCCACGGTCGGCCCAGGAGAAGGAAAGGGGCGGCGCGCCGAAGTCTGCCAGCGCACGTCGAAATTCCTCCCAGCTCGTGGCGCGGTTGACGCCCAGGATGGCTCCGATAGCGTCGTCCGGCTCGTCGATGCTCCAGCGTAGCGCGAGGTCGCGCGGCTCG
>JACCSL010000029.1 GCA_013812995.1 Ardenticatenales bacterium
GGCGGATGTCATTTGGGCGCTGGCTGCCACGAGTCTTCTGGTGGCGGATGCCGAGGGAATCCTCGAACCCTACGCGCCCGCCGGCCTGGAGCGGGTAGACCCCAAATTTCGGGACCAGGCCAATCCACCCCACTGGGTTGGAACAGATGTCTGGATGTCGGCCTTTTGTGTCAATACGGAGAAAATGGAGGAACTGGGTCTTCCCATCCCTGCTTCCTGGGCCGACCTGACCGACCCCGTATACAAGAACCAGATCATCATGCCGAATCCCAACTCCTCGGGAACGGGCTTCCTCTCCGTGTCGGCCTTTCTCCAACTTTTCGGGGAGGAAGAGGGATGGGTGTACATGGACGCGCTGCATGAGAATATCGCCCAGTATACCCACTCGGGGTCCAAGCCCTGCGCGCTGGCTGCCGAGGGCGAGGTTGCCATCGGCATCTCCTTTGATTACCGCGCGATCTCCCAGAAGTTAGATGGCGACCCCATCCTGCCGGTTTTCCCGGCGGAGGGCTCAGGGTGGGATATGGAGGCCAACGCGTTGGTAAAAAAGGACGAGATCAAAGACGCTGCGAAGATCTTCCTGGATTGGGCGATCAGTGACAGTGCGATGCGAGAGTATATCAAGGCATACGGGCTTACCTCCGTCAAGGTGGACACGCCCCCATTGGAAGGATTCCCCGCCGATCCCTTGAGCCAGCTAATCGACAATGACTTTGAGTGGGCGGCTGCCCACCGGGAGGAGATTCTGAAGCGATGGCTAAGTCTTTACGATAGCAAGTCCGCCCCCAGAGATTGATTATGAGCGACGCTTTTCTGGAGAAGCCAGCACCGGGTTCCCTCACCATTCGTGCCCGCCTGCTGATCTTCTTCGTACTGATGGCCCTGCTCCCGGCAGGGCTCATTAGCCTTGTCTCGGCGCAGGGTAGCCTGGCAGCGGGCGAGCAGCGCTCCATTAACCAGCTGGAGTCTGTGGCGACGCTCAAAGAGGCGGAGATCCATACCTGGCTGCAAAATCTACTCCTCGACCTGAAGGTGGAGCAGAGCCGCGCCCTTTCCCGCGAGCGCTTCCAACAATTGCTCCAGAGCCCGGTAGAGAGCGAGGCGTTCGAGGACGCCTACGCGGCACAGCAGGCCCAGCTCCGAGAGAGTGTAGAGGTGGGGGAGAAGTTCGAGGAGCTGTTTCTGATCGACGCGGAGGGGCGCGTCCTCCTCTCTACCACCTCCTCTCAGGAGGGACAACTCCTCTCCAATCGCCCCTATTTCAAGGAGGGGCTGAAGGGCGAGTACGTTTCCGCGCCCTTCTACTCGCTGGAATTCAACCAGCCCTCCATCGTCGTGGTGAGCCCGGTGCTGGACGACCAGGGGCAGGTCGTGGGCGTCTTCGGGGGGCGGGCCGGGCTGGCGACGTTGAGCGAGATCATGCTGGAGCGCGCCGGGCTGGGCGAAACGGGCGAAACGTACCTGGTAGCCGACAACTTTGCCTCGGCGACAGCGCTACGCTTTGTCGATGCAGACATCCATGTGAGCACCGAGGGCAGCAATGCGGCCGTGGGACAGCAGAGAAATGGCTCTGGCCGCTATGTGGCTATCGCGGGGTTCCAGTCATCGGTGTCTACCGCTGGCTGCCGCAACTTCATGTCGCGCTGATGGCGGAGCAGGATCAGGCGGAAGCCTTTCAGGGTGTCTATAGCCTGCTCGCCATCAACACCAGCGTTGCCCTGATCGCTGTGCTGGCCGCCATTCTGGCCTCTCTGTTCATCACCCGTAGCATCGCGACGCCCCTTCAGAACCTCGTCGATACCGCCGTGAAGATTGCCGGGGGCGATCTCCAACGCAGCGCGCCGGTCCAGCGCAGCGACGAGATTGGCGTCCTGGCGACCGCCTTCAACCACATGACCCGGCAACTGCGCGAGCTTATCGGCACCCTGGAGCAGCGCGTGGCGGACCGCACCTCCGAACTCACCCAGCGCGCCGAGCAGCTCCACCTCATCAACCATGTGGGGCGCACTGCCACCTCGGTGCTTGATCAGTCCGTGCTGCTGCCCGAGATCGCGCGGCGCATCCAGCAGACCTTCAACCTCTACGCTGTATTGATTTTGCTCGTGGACGAGCCCTCCGAGTCGGTACACCTGAGCGCCGCCGCCACGGAGGAAAGCGAGGATCTGTTACAGCGAGGGCTTTCTCTCCCTCTGGGCCAGGGCATCATCGGTCATGTTGCCCGGGTAGGGGAGCCTCTCGTGGTGGAGGATGTCACCGAGGAGCCACGCTTCCACGCTGATGAGCGGCTGCCGCGCGTGCGCTCTGAGCTGGCGCTGCCGCTCCGCATCGGGGAGCAGGTTCTGGGCGTGCTCGACCTCCAAAGTACCGAGCTTAGCGCCTTCGATGTGCAGGATGTACAGGTGCTCCAGACACTGGCGGACCAGCTGGCGGTGGCGGTACGCAACGCCCAGTTGTTCCACGCCGCGCAGATGGCACAGCGGGAAGCGGAATCAGCCAACCACCTGAAGAGCAAGTTCCTCGCAAACATGAGTCACGAGTTGCGCACGCCGCTGAACGCCATCATCAATTTTTCGGAATTTTTGTTGAGCCAAACCTTCGGGGAGATGACGGAGCGCCAGTTGATGCTCCAGCAGCGCATTCTGGTGAACGGGGAGCACCTGCTGGGGCTCATCAACGACATCCTGGATCTGTCGAAGATTGAGGCGGGGCGGATGGAGATGGTCCGGGAAGAGGTGGAGCTTCGCACGCTGCTGGATAGCGTGCGAGCCACGGCAGTCGGGCTGACGAAGGACAAGGGGGTAGAGGTGCTGGTGGACCTGCCCGAGGCGCTGCCAACCGTATGGGCGGACCGGGTGCGGGTGCGCCAGGTGCTGCTCAACCTGCTCTCGAACTCGGCGAAGTTTACGAGAAAGGGAACGATCACCATCTGGGCGCGGGCGCAGGGGGACGGGTACGTGGCAGTGAGCGTGAGCGACACGGGGATCGGCATTCCGTTGGAGGAGCAGGAAAAGATTTTCGAGGAGTTCCACCAGGTGCAGGGCGGCTTCAATCGGGAGTACCAGGGCACGGGGCTGGGGCTGTCCATCTGCAAGCGGCTGATCGAGATGCATGGCGGCACGATGACACTGACCCACAGCGCGCCCGGCGTGGGCTCCACCTTCACCTTTACCCTGCCCTCCCTGGCCGAATCCATCGAGAGAAGCCATCGCCTTCCCGTGGAGCTGCACGCGGTGGCAGCCACCACGCAGGGGCTGATCGTCGTGATCGACGATGACCCGGATGCCCAGACTATCTTCCAGCACGCCCTGGAGGCGGCGGGATGGCAGGTTCATGGCGTGACGGACAGCCGCGAGGCCGTCGCTGAGATTCGACGCTTGCGCCCGCACCTGGTGCTCCTGGACATCCAGATGCCCTATCTGGATGGCTGGGCGGTGCTCAACGAGATGCGCCAGGATCCGAGTATCGCCCATGTGCCAGTGATGATCTGCTCGATTGTGGACCCGGCCCAGGCGCATGTTGGGGTCGTGCAGGGCGTGCGAAACTGGCTGGTCAAACCAATTGCCCGACAGGAGTTATTGGAGCAGGTCGAGCACTATGCCAGGGCCCCTGCCCGCGTGCTGGTGGTGGACGATGACCCCGACGCCCGCATGGTGATCCGCTCGATTCTGGAGGCGAGCGAGGGCTGGGAAGTGCTAGAGGCAGTGGACGGACAGCACGGGTTAGAGATGCTGAAGCAGCACCAGCCGCATCTGATGATTCTCGATCTGATGATGCCGCGCATGGATGGTTTTGAGGTACTCCAGCGCCTGGAAGCCCTACCGGACAGAGAAAAAATTCCTGTGGTTGTTCTCACCGCGAAGGATTTAAGCGTGGAGGAGCAGTCGTGGTTGCTCCAACGCACGCAGGGCTATTTCCAAAAGAGTTCATTTCCCATTACCAAATTCCCACCATTGCTAAGGTCACTGCTACTCAAAGGAAGTAATCATGACTGAGCCGCACCGAGCCACCATCCTGGTGGTGGAGGACAACGCCGACAACATGTTCGTGGTGATTGAGTTGATAAGCCGAATGCCCAGTGTGCACTTCGTGGATGGCTATGTGACAGGGCGGGAATTGTTCCGCATGATCGAGAGCCGTCCGACGCTGATACCCGAGTTGATCCTGCTGGATATTCAGATTCCAGGGGAGGACGGCTACATGGTGCTGAAGCGGATTCGGCTAGAGCCCCGGTTGGCGCAGACCCGCGTGGTGGCGCTGACGGCGAACGTGATGCCGCAGGACATTGAGAAGGCGCGGCTGGCGGGCTTTGATGGCTTTATCGGCAAGCCGATCAGCTTCCATCGCTTTCCTGAGCAGATCGACCGCATCCTCCAGGGCGAGTCCGTCTGGGAGTCGCGGTAAGAGAGTTTTCAATCTTTACTTCATCACAGAAAGGAACAACCCCCATGTCGGACAATTCAGATCGTGGAGAGATGCGTCACCCCTTCACCCGCCGCCAGATTCTGAGGGCGGGTGCCGCCACCTCTCTACTTCCCTTCGTGGCAGCCTGTGCCTCGCAAGCCACCCCGGAAGTCAACAATGCCCCGCAAACCGAGCTGCTGGCAAGCGGCAATTCCATCCCCCTCGATAGCCTGATCCCCGAGGCGCGCAAGGAAGGGTTGCTCTCGACCATGACCCTGCCCCATGATTGGGCAAACTATGGCAAAATCATTGAGACTTACCGCGAGAAATATCTCATCGCGATCAATGAGATCAACCCACCGGGTAGCTCCCAGGACGAGGTAGACGCCATCAAGGCGCACCAGGAAGACAAGGGGCCACTCGCCCCGGACGTGGTCGATATGGGACTGGGCTTTGCCGAGTCCAGCAAGGCCGAGGGTCTCTTTGCCCCGTACAAGGTCGCAACGTGGGACACGATTCCGGAAGGGTTGAAGGATCCGGAAGGACATTGGTACTGTAGCTACTACGGGGTCTTTGCCTTTGAGGTCAACCGCGAGGTGGTCAAAAATGTCCCCCGCGACTGGTCCGACCTGCTCAAGCCGGAGTACAAAGGCATGGTGGCCCTCGGTGGAGACCCTACGCGCTCCAGCATGGCGACCAACTCGGTCTGGGCAGCGGGCCTCTCGCAGACCGACTCGCTCGACGATGCCCCGGAGGCTGGCATGGAGTTCTTTGCCGAGCTTCACAAGGTGGGTAACCTTGTGCCCACCATCGGGCTACCCAGCACCGTCGCCAATGGACAGACGCCGATCCTCATCTTCTGGGATTTCCTGGCGCTCGGAGATCGTGACAAATCAGCCGGAACGACGGATATTGAGGTGGTGGTGCCAGAGAGCGGGGTGTTTGGGGTGCCCTCCATTCAGGCCATCAGTGCGTATGCGCCCCACCCATTCGCCGCCCGCCTCTGGGAAGAGTTTCTCTACTCGGATGAGGGACAGCTCCTCTGGCTGGAAGGGTATGCCCACCCGATTCGCTACAATGACCTGGTCAAGAACAACAAGGTTCCTGCGGAGCTGGCCGCCCGCCTGCCCGCTGCCGAACTGTACGCGCGCGCCGTCTTCCCGACCTCGGCTGCCCAGACGGACCAGGCAAAGAAACTCATCAACGAGGGATGGGTAAGCAAGGTGGGCGTCGAAATCAAGTAGTCCCAATTGCTGATAGGCTGGCCCTTTCATGGCTGTGAGGTGAGATGTTGATGACATTGTACACGCGCCTTGTGCTCACCGTGAGTGTCCTGCTCGTGCTGACCACAGCCGCTCTCAGTTATGCCCTCATCCGTAGTGCTACCGCGGATGTGGTCAATACCAGTCGCCGAGACCTTGAGGCGGTGGCGGAACTCCTCGCCTACAGCAGCGCCTTTGCGGGCGATGTATCAGGGCAAATGGAAGGAGTCGTCGGCGAGCATATGGTCGCCGAGGCGCTCCTCACCGCGCACCTTGTTCGCGTGGCGGAGGGGCCTGCCGGGCTGCCTCCCGAGGAAATTTCCGCGATGCTGACAGAGATCGCCGACCAGAGTGCGGTCGACGAATTCTGGATCACGGATGAGCGCGGTCATGCCTATCTGACCAATACCGGCCAGGACTTCACCTTCAGCCCGAACCCCCTCCAGCAGCCCCAGATGTATGTTTTTTGGGAGCTGCTGGAGGGCGAAACCAACACTCTGATCCAGGAGGTCCGCCCTCATGAGCGCACCTCCGAGCTGTTCAAATATGCCGCCGTCTCAGGCATCGATCAGCCCCGCATCGTCCAGGTGGGGTACTCGGCGGACTTTTTGCAGGAGGTAGCGCGCAACGTGGTGATGCAGCGGCTGGTGGACCGACTCACCGGCCAGGCGGATATCGCGTTCATTCGGGTCATCAACGAGAACAACACCACCTTCGTCACCAGTTCCCAGCCGCTGGAGGGATACAACCGCAACATCTCTGATCGCGAGTGGCAACTGTTGGGTGATGCACGCACGCTGAACCAACCCCGCTCCGAGTTGCTGGGCGATGTCCTCGTCGCGGCAGCCCCCGTTGTCGGGGCCGATGGACAGCCCAGTGGCTCCGTGCTGGTCTACCAGACCACCGAACGGCTGGAGAGCACCGCCAATGCTGCGGCGACCCGAGGGCTCGGCCTGACGGCACTAGCCCTGGCGGTCGGCATGATCGCCTCGCTCGGGCTGGCGCGCTCCCTCTCTCGACCTGTCCAGCAGCTTGGGCAGGCCGCTGAGGCACTGGCGCGCGGCGAGTGGCAGCAGCCGGATATGCGCCCCTCCCACATCGTGGAGTTGAACGCCCTCAGCCATGCTTTTCGCTCGATGGGCGATCAACTTCAGGAAAGCTACCAGGAGCTGGAAGGCAAGGTGTCCAGGCGAACAGTGGAACTGGCAGAGCGTGCCGATCAACTCCATCTCATCAACCATGTGGGGCGTAGCGCGACCTTCATGCTGGATGCGGCGGTGCTGCTGCCCGAGATCGCCCAGCGCATCCAAAATACCTTTGACTACTATGCCGTGCTGATTCTCCTGGTAGACGACCCAGCAGAAGAGATCCGGCTGAGCGCCGCCGCCACGGAACAAGCAGCGGCCCTGCTGGAGCATGGTCTTACCCTGTCGTTGGGGCAGGGCATCATTGGCCATGTTGCCCGGACAGGGGAGGCGCTGGTGGTCGGCGATGTCAGCCAGGAGCCCCGCTTCCACGCGGACGAGCGGCTGCGTCTGGTGCGCTCGGAACTGGCGCTGCCGCTCCGCATCGGGGAGCAGGTGATTGGGGTACTGGACCTGCAAAGCATAGAACTCAACGCGTTCGATGCGCAGGATGTGCAGGTGCTCCAGACGCTGGCGGACCAGCTGGCGGTGGCGGTACGCAACGCGCAGTTGTTCCACACGACCCAGGCAGCGCGGCAGGAGGCGGAGTCGGCGAATCATCTAAAGAGCAAGTTCCTGGCGAACATGAGCCACGAGCTGCGCACGCCGCTGAACGCCATCATCAACTTCTCGGAGTTTATATTGAGCCGAACCTTCGGGGAGCTGACGGAGCGCCAGCAGACGCTCCAGCAGCGCATCCTGGCGAACGGCGAGCACCTGCTGGGGCTCATCAACGACATTCTGGACCTGTCGAAGATTGAGGCGGGGCGGATGGAGCTGGTGTGCGAGGAGGTCGAGCTGCGCACGCTGCTGGAGGGGGTGCGAGCCACGGCAGTCGGGCTGACGAAGGACAAGGGGGTAGAGGTGCTGGTGGACCTGCCCGAGGCGCTGCCAGCCGTGTGGGCGGACCGGGTGCGGGTGCGCCAGGTGCTGCTCAACCTGCTCTCGAACTCGGCGAAGTTTACGAGAGAGGGAACGATCACCATCTGGGCGCGGGAGCAGGGGGACGGGTACATGGCGATAAGCGTCAGCGACACAGGGATCGGCATCCCGCTGGAGGAACAGGAGAAGGTTTTCGAGGAGTTCCACCAAGTGCAGGGCGGCTTCAATCGGGAGTATCAGGGCACGGGGCTGGGACTGCCCATCTGCAAGCGGATGATCGAGATGCATGGTGGGGAGCTAACGCTGACGCACAGCGCGCCCGGCGTGGGCTCCACCTTCACCTTTACCCTGCCCTCGGCGGAGTGGCGCGGGGATACGCCTGTTTTATCTGCTTTGGGAGAGATGCCGGTAGCCCCTACCACGTCGCAGGGGCTGGTGGTAGTGGTCGATGATGATCCCGATGCCCAGGCCATCTTCCAGCACGCGCTGGAGGCGGCAGGCTGGAAAGTCCACACGGTGAGTGACAGCCGCCAGGCAGTGACCGAGATTCAACGGCTGCGGCCGCACCTGGTGCTGCTGGACATCCAGATGCCCTATCTGGACGGCTGGGCGGTGCTCAACCAACTGCGGCAGGAGCCAAGTCTATCCCATATTCCAGTGATGATCTGCTCGATTGTGGACCCCAGCCAAGCGCAGGTCGGCGTGCTACAGGGGGTGAAAAGCTGGTTGGTCAAGCCGATTATGCGGCAGGAGCTGCTAGAACAGGTAGAACGCTATGCGCGGGCTCCGGCGCGGGTACTGATTGTGGACGATGACCCCGACGCTCGCA
>JACCSL010000047.1 GCA_013812995.1 Ardenticatenales bacterium
GTCATGGGCGTCTCCTGGTGCAGGGTCGGCGGGAAGGACTCCGGGCCAATGTGGTCGGTCAGGTCCATCCAGGTCAAGGCCGATAGCGGGTGGGCCAGCGCCAGCGCCCGATTCATCGCCCCGGTCAGCGCCATTTGCTGGAATTGCGCCTCGCTTTCAGGGTCGTCGTTCTCGAAGTCGTCCTTCTCGTAGTCAAAGCGCCGCACGAGAGCGGAGTTGCTGGGAAGATAGCACCAGAAGCCTTTGTATGCCTCGCCGGATCGCACGCCTACATAGTGTGCACCCGACAGCACTTGTTGAAATCCACGAAAGCCTCCCTCGATCGGGTAGCTCGCGAGATCAAGTCTGGCTTCTTCCTTCGGAATGTCACGCAGGATGATGTAACTGGTACTCATCATCACTCCTTTACATAACGATTGAACCACGCCAGAAGTGCCTCGTTGTGCGCGCGTCGCAAGATGGGAGCCCCGCGAATCGTCCCCAGGTGGGAGCCCCCTGGCAGGCGCAGCATCTCCACCGTGCAGCCCTGCCGCTTGAGCACGCGATAGAACTGCTCGGACTGCTCCGGGGGGCAGCGATGATCTTCCTCACCCTGGATCAGCAGCGTTGGAGTCTTGCAGCGCTGGGCGTAGGTCAGCGGGGAGCAGCGCTGGTAGACCTCGGGAATCTCCTCGGGTGTGCCGCCGAGCTCCTCCACTGCAAAGCGTGGCCCGATGTCACTCACCGTGTAGAAGCTATTCCAGCTGATGACCGGGTTCTCCGGGACCGCCGCCTTGAAACGGTCACTCTGGCCGATCAACCAGGCCGTCATGAAGCCGCCCGCCGACATTCCGTAGCACCCCAGCCGCTTGGAATCCGCCAACCCCTTCTCAATCGCGTAATCCACCCCCGCTATGATGTCGTCATAATCCAGTTGCCCCCAGCCGCCGACGATGGTGGAGAAATCATCGCCGTAGCCCGTCGAGCCGCGCTGGTTGATGAAGAGGAGCGCGTAGCCCGCCCCGGCCAGCATCTGAAAATCAAAGGAGAATATGTTGCCCCACCCGCCATGCGGGCCGCCATGCAGCGCCACGATGGTGGCGTAGGGGGCGGCCTTGCCCGTCGCAGGCTTCATGAGCCACCCCTCGACCTGAGCGCCGTCGCTGCTGTGGAAGAGCAACCGCTCCGTCGTTGGGAGCTGGCGCGCTGCCAGCAGTTCCTCGTTCAGGTGCGTGAGTTGTCGCTCCTTGGACCCGTCCCGCTCCGCGATGAAGAGCGTGGTTGGATCGTTGAGCGTGCTGACGATGTAGAGCAGGTACTGCTCGTTCATATCCACCGGAACGCAGGAACGTTCCCCGGTTACTACGGCCTCCCACTGCTCCGGCCCATTGAGGGCAAAGCGATAGATGTGGATCGTGCCACCTTCCTGAACCAGCGTGTAGACGAACTGGCCATCGCTGGTCGGCAGGAGCTTGACTGTTCGCATGATGCGCGGCGGCATATCCGGCTGAAGGTAACCGCCCAGCCCCACCTTCAGGGACTCGCTGCGACAGTCCGGCGCACCGCCTTTGGGGTCGATGACCCACAGATCGTTCTGGGTGCCGCCGGGCCGGCCAAAGGGTAGCCCCACGAAGATCACCCGGCCATCCGGGGCCCAGGCCACAGCTTCCGCAAAGCCCCACTCCGTCACGAGGTCACGCACCTGACCCTCCAGGTTAACCACCTTCAGAGAGGCATGGGAGCGGAAGCCACCGGGCGTCATCGTTGCCATGAAAAGCAACTCTTTTCCGTCGGGGGACCAGAGTGGCGTGCTATTCGAGCTCTCATCCTCGGTCAGCCGGGTGGGCTCACCGCCCGCGACTGGAATCACGTAGATGTCCTGCGTGCCATCCTCCAGGTATCCCATCTCGTCGAAGCGATAGATGTGGCGGGTGACCCGGTAGGGTCGCTGGGGGTCGTGCGGCGGGGTCTCGGGCTTGGCCGTGAAGGCAATGTGTGTCCCGTCGGGGGACCAGGCGGGGCCGCTGCCAACACCCTGCTCTAACGCGGTCAGTGGACGGGGCTCGCCTCCCTCCAGGGGCAGCAGGTAGAGTTGCGGCTTAGCACCCCGATTGGAGAGGAACGCCACTTGTTTTCCATCGGGCGACCACTGCGGGTTTGTGTCCCTGCTCTGTCCACTCGTGAGCTGGCGGCTCTCGCCGCTCTCCAGGGAAAGGAGCCAGAGCGTGACGAACTCTTTTTCCTGCTCCGCATTGACATGGGAAATCGTGTAGACGACCTGCCTGCCATCAGGAGAGAGTTGTGCGCCCTCCAGGAATTTGAGGCGGAATAGATCGGGGGGGGCTATGACTATGTGCTTGTTTGCGTTGCTCATCTATCCCTCAGAAATAACATAACTCGTGAACCGTGAACGACATTGGTGGGCTAACGGCCTGGCCTCTGCTCCATCCGCTTGAGTTCGATATCCAGGCCAAGGTGCATGAAGAGGTCGCGGGCCTCCTGCCAGAGCGTGAGCCCCTGCCCGCTACTTCCTGTGGTAAGTTCATAGCGCGCCCACTCGCGGAGCGTCCGGGCGTGTTCGACCTCCGCGCCTGTGGCAATGTAAAGCCGTTGGGCCTCCGCGAAGCAGTCGGCAGGGGGACTCTCCGGCGCTTCCTGCTGGGCTCCTATCATCCCGAGGGCTCGCCAGGCCGCCGCGATGTGCGCCTGCGCCCCGCTTTTCTGCCCCAGGGCAAGGGCGTGCTTGGCAGTGGTCAGCGCCTCCTCGATCTTGCCCTGGCCGAGGTATGCCTTGGCCAGGTAGCTGTAGGCAATCGAGGCAAACTCACCCCGCCCCGCCACCTCCGCCATCTCGATGGCGCGGCGCAGCTTCTCGGCACCCACCTCATATTCCCCGAGCCCCACATGGGCCTCGCCCAAGTTGTCCATGAGGAGCCCCTCCAGGTCGCGGCTGCCTATCTTTTTGGCAATGGTGAGCGCCTCGGCGTAGCGGGCCACAGCAGTCCGATAATCCCCGCGTTTGAAGGCGAGCACCCCCAGATTATTGAGCAACATCCCTTCCTCCTGCTGGTTTCCCAGATCGCGGGCCAGGGCCAGCGCCTCGCCGAAGTAGGCGGCGGCCTGCTCGAAGGAGCGCCCCTGGGTGGTCAGGATGGAGCCGAGAAGCTTTAGGCTTCGGGCAATCATGTCGCGCAGCTTCAGTGCTGTGCTGAGCGCGAGCGCCTGCTCGCCGAGGGTAAACGCGGCCTCCATATCGGAGATACGCATCAGCGCCCACCCCTGGCGAACGAGCGCGCTAGCAAACTCCGTGCCCGCCGCAAAGGTGACGCTCTGCGCCTGCTGGGCGCTCTCGATAGCAACGCGATAGTCACCCTGCTTGGTCTGGACATCACTCAACCCCGTCCAGGCACGGGCTTGCACAACGGGGTCGCGATTTTGTCTGGCACAGGCTTCCATCGCGCGATAGGCCTCTCCCGCCTCGACGTAGCGCGATTGCAACTGGAGCATCTCGCCCAAGCCCTGGTACAGTGCCGCGCGCCGTCCGGCCTCCTCTGTTGCCGACAGGAACCGCAGGGCGCGCTGATAGTGCTCGATGGCAGCGGCGGGAGCATAGCTCTCGTTGGCGGCCCGTCCGGCCCGCTCGTACCAGTCTGCCGCCAGCGATTCCTCGCCAGCCCGCTCATAGTGCTCGCCAATTGTCCCTGCCCAGAAGCCAGGGCCCTCCCCGCTCTGCACCACGAGCCACTCGGCAATCTGCCGATGGTCATTCTGGAGGCGGCGCTTGATGACGCTGTCATAGGCGACTTCCTGGAGGAGGGTGTGTTTGAAGACGAACTCACGCGCCTCGCTGAAGGCCCCGCTCTGACGCTCAATGATCAACTCCTTTTCTTTCAGCGTCCCCAGCGACGCCGCGATCTGGCGCGTGTTGTCGGCGGACTCTCCCATCAGATGGCTGATCGCCTGATCCCAGAAGACTCGCCCGATCACGGCGGCTCGCTGGAGCGTCTCGCGCTCCAGCAGCGGAAGCGCATCCATGCGTGCCTGAAGCACACCCATCAGAGTAGGGGGCACCCGGACACTGGAGAGACGTTCCGGGGCAACGGTCCAACTCCCCCCACCCTCCGGCGCGAGGATGACGCCATCCTCAATGAGCATCTTGATCAGCTCCTCCACATAGAAGGGGTTGCCATCGGTGCGGTTGACCAGTAACTCTTCGAGTTCTGTGGGAACCTGCTCGACGCGATGGAGCAGCTCGGAAACCAGATGGCGGCTCTCGGCGGGGGTAAGGGGGGCAAGGTCGAGGTGAAGATGATGGGTGGGGAGGAAGCTGCGCCCCCAGGTTGGGCGACGCTCCCAGAGGAAGGGGCGCGCGAGGCAGACCATTAGCATAGGAATAGTGGGACATTCACGCACCAGGTGCTCAATCAGGTCCAGTGAACCCTCATCTGCCCAGTGAATATCCTCCAGAAAGAGAGCCACTACTGGGCGCTCCCCGTGGCCGGAGGCGGATTTCATCAGCCGCACCGCCCGGGAGCGGTCCACCGTCATCTCCTCGAAAAAGAGCGTGGCATAGTGGAAGGCGCGGTCCCGCACCTGGCGCGCATCCTCCAGAATCCCGCGCAGGTAAGGGCTGTCGGAGAAGTCATAGCCCAGAAGTTGGCCCAGTACGTGCGCCTTCTCCGTGCCCTCGGAGCCCATGAATTTGCGGATACCCTGCTCCAGCTTGGCCCGTGCCATCGTCAGGCGGTCACTATCCTGAAGCCCGAAGCGATAGGCAAAGAGGTCGCGAATCAGGGAGTAGGGCTGCGTGCTCATCTGGGGGCTGGCACGCCCCTTAAAAAAGCGCACGGTCTCCGGTCGCTCTTCGACCCACTGGTTGAACTCGTAGAGGAGGCGGGACTTTCCCATCCCGGCCTCCCCGACCAGCGTAACGATCCGTAGCTGTTCGGAGGTGGCTGCCTCCACAAAAGCTTTTTTAAGCTTTTCCAGCTCCTCCTGTCGCCCGATGAGGGGGCTCTGGCTCCCCTCAATCTGGTGGGAGACGCGGAAGGCACGGGGGCGCTCGCTTTGGAGTAGGTAGGACGACAGGGATTTTCCCTGCGGCGATTCCAGTGCGGGGAGCGGCTTTACCTCAAAGGTATCGCGGATGAGCCGATAGCTGTCCTGCGACAGCACGACGCCTCCGGGCGGCGCACTCTCCATCAGGAATCGGGCGACCTCCAACGGCTCCCCCTCGGCGCTGTAACTCTCGCTGCCCTCAACAGAGCGGACCACGAGGGCTCCAGTGCTGATTCCTACACGGAGTTGGTTGTTATGAAGGTGTGAGGGAAGATGGTAGAGGGTGGCGATCTCCGCCTGCATCGTCAGCGCGGCCCGAATGGCGCGGCGGGGGTCATTTTCCTGCGCGATGGGGACACCAAACAGGGCGATGAGGGAGTTGCTTTGGCTGTCGGAGCCGCTTTCTAGCACGCCGCTGTAGCTCTCGACGACCGCTTCCAGACGCTTTTGGGTGCTGCTGAACTCGCTGTCTGGTCCCATAGGACGTTTTTGGGGCTGTAGCAAGGGGGAGAAATCGACAAAGAGGACGGTGACCTGCTTCTGTTGTGCGCTGGGCTCAGAGAAGGCGTGCTCCACCATGACTTTCACTTTCTCGATGCGGATCCGGGTAATGGGGGTGTGAATGTTGGCAATAGTAACAGAATAGGCTACCGGCTGACAAACAGCGGAAGGTCAGATGTTATTCCTCCGGTGGGCTGATGAACAAGCTTTTCACCATCTCATCCAGCAGTGATAAACCAGGGGTGAACTCCTCACTTTCGGCGTCGTTCAGCATCTGTGTGATGGTGCCAAAGTAGATGGTGAGGGACTCGCCAAACGCCTCGCTGTCGAGGCTGAGGCTGTCACAATGTCTGCACAACGCAGGGCCGCAAAGCGGCTTTCACTTGGCCCAAGGAGTGGTAAGGCAAGTAGCAAGCTACTCACTCATACACCAGTTCCCTAGGTGCGAGAGGGGTGACTGTCCGCTCGTGGAAACAGCATATCACTTTTTGGATATGGCGTCAAAAAGAGATATAATGACGTCATGAACGAGAAAAAGGAGCCCCCAATTCGGTATCCCCTACGCCTATCGCCGGAGCTATACGAGCGCCTCAAGGCATTAGCAGCAAAGGAAAGGCGTTCTATCAACCAACAGATCATTCACTTGCTCATGCAGATCTTGGGGGAGGAGGAGCAGGACTAATGGCGTCGCAATTCCTTACTTGTGCGTTTAAGCTCCACAACCCGAGCGCTTGGCGGCGTGCAGTGCTAGACCATATTTGCGAGGAATACACCTATGCCATGCGCGATTTGCTGGCAGGGTGTGAGGAAAGTGGCATCGTGCTGAAGGATGCAGCCCGCAAGGCAAACAAGCAGGGCGAGAAACAAAACAAGTGGACTGGTGACTCTGTCGCGTGTGTGCTACCTCGCAGCGGTGAACTGCAAGTTGATGTGGTTTCCACACTAAAGGAGGCCATGATAAGCAATGTGGCCGCGATGCTGGCTTCTCATTACGCCCTTGAGACGATAGGGCAAGCCGGTTTCCCCACGGCGCGCGACCCTTCGCCAGAGGGCTTGATGGAGGCGGAGAATGACTTGGCTCTGGTTGGTGAGGACTTGGCGGATTACGAGCGGGCGCGAAATAACGTAACTCGGCGGTCCCGAGGCGATGTTATGCCGGTCCACATCATTCGTTCGCGAGATGTTCGGATTCTGGCCGATACAGAACGGGGCCGATTTTTTGCCTGGTTCAGAACCCTGCCTGTCAATCACCCTCTAGGACACAAAACCATCATTGATCAGGGTAATCTCGTTGACGTGAATACAGGAGCGCCGTTCGCGTATGCGGGTGATGGTGCCATCTTGCTTCCCTTGGAGGTAGGAGTCCGTCAAGGAGAATGGCATTGGCAATATACCAAATTCCTCCAGCCCATTTTGCAGGGGCAAGCATCTATTAAATCTGCGCAACTCATCAGGAAGGGCTTAGCGGGAAAACGAGAGTATTTTCTGAATGTGGCTTTCGAGTTTGATTGCCCCAAGCCTTATGAGCCGGAGAGTTACCTGGGGATAGATCGAGGCATCTTGTATACTGTGGCCTATGCCGTGGTGGACAAGCGGGGCGCTATTCTCCTGAAGGAGCACCAGGAAGACGGGTTAAGGGCACTACAAATAGCCGCAGGAAAATATATTCGGGGTCGGCAACGGCGAGGCAAACCAGTCAATGTCACCCACTACCGAGGCAAGCAGCGCGAAGAGGTGTTACACAAACTCGCCAATCGTATAATTGCTGTGGCGTTGGAGTGTCAGGCTGGAATTGTGCTGGAGGACCTGAACATTCAGGTCAGGGGGAAGTTCGTGAAATCTTCCTGGGCCAAGTTGGAGAGCATCCTTATCTACAAATGTACCCTGGCTGGTGTTCCGTTCGTCTGTAGGGTGTTCGCCGCCAAGTCTAGCCAAATTTGTATTTGGTGTGGGGAGTTGGTCGAACGTCAGGATCGGGTGCTAACCTGCCACCACTGTGGGGCAATCGAGCATAGCGATGATGCTGCTGGCGTGAATATCGCCCGGCGTGCTATGTACCGCAAAAAGGATTGGGAGAAGCAAGGAGGCTATCGAGCGTTTCACCGGAGTTTCGCCAATGTGAGGTGAAACGACGACTCTGCCTCCGCTTCGCTACGGCGGAGGCGTTTGCTGGAGTGCCTTGTGGGGCCAGCACTGATTCATCATGGTTGCAGCCATTCGGTATCAGGACGAGCCAGGAGGCGTGCATTGTTGTACGCCATGTCTAAGGTGAGGATCGTCGAACAGCGATAGGCATTGGTTGACTCGCTCCTGTCTGCGACTAGGGCGAAGTCTGCCTTGCCAGGATTTTCTAAGCAAATAGGAAGTAACAACTGAACACCGCCGTCCTTCTCCTTGTCCCAGTAAAACTGTGGAATCGCTGTCTTATAGTTCCGGTAGACCCGCTTCTTGGTTGTGGCCTCGGCGCTTATGAGCAGTTGCCGAGCCATATATGTGTTTGCTTGCAGGTGCGCAGGGAACCTCTCGATGTTCTCCATCACATGGTCAAAGTTAATATACAACTCACATCGTCTGTCGTAGAGGAGAATTGACGGATCGTCAAAGTAGTTTGCTAAGGGGGGTGGCGAAGATCCGAAGTTGTCAATGAAGTCCCAGTCACTTGCTTTCGTGAATCTGAAGAATTTCCAAGGCTGCCGTCCCTCTCGGTTGTTGCGGCGGAACAGGGCATAAATTTCCTCTTGGTTTGGGGTGACGAGTCCAGTGTTGATCGCTGCGTGTTGCCCGTTGGCCGAGTAACTGATTCCGCTGTTCATTTCTTCCAGACGCCGAAATGTATGGCGAACGTAGCTACGAAGAATAGGGAGCGACTCTGATACCTGGATATGTTTGTAATCCCAAGGTTCAGGTTCTGCGAGCGCGGCGAGCTTTTCTAGCCAACCGGGCTTCCCCATATCAGCGAAAGCGGTCAAATGGTCATCGGCTCCTTCCCAACCCACAACTGAGACGGCGATTGCTTCTGGGCCTTTCTCTCCTTCCTTCGCAAAGAATTCTACTATGCAGCCCTCGGAAAGGTGTCCATCCTCATCGGCGGGCAACGCACTGTTGCGGACAAATACATCTTGAGAGCCATTATTACTCTGGTTTCGCGTAAAACGGAGGGGCAGAATGTGAATTCTTACTGAGCACTCCCCTCAATTCGCCCCTTTTACGCGAATTCCCTGGTTTCTCGAACCTGAAATCCCGAATTATCGCCGCGAAAG
>JACCSL010000644.1 GCA_013812995.1 Ardenticatenales bacterium
AAGAAACCGGCCTTATCCAGGCAGGTCATGGTGGGGACGGCGACAAGGACGGTGGGGCAGGTGGTACGGCCACGCTCCTGGGTCAGACTGTGGAGAATAGCGGCACGGTCAAGGGCGGCGATGGCGGCGACATGCTTGGCACAGGGAGCGACGATGCTGGCAGCGGGGGCGATGGCGGCGATGTTGCCATCATTGCGGGTCACGGTGGCAGTGGCAAGGCCGATGTCCCTGGCGAGAGCACAGCCGGAGCCGGTGGAAAGAGCAAGGCCACCGCGACTGCCGCACAGGAGGGTGGGGACGGCGGCGATGTCGTCATTCTCTCGGCCCCTGTGCTAACTGCCAACAACGCGACGATTGCGGCGGGCGATGGGGCCGCAGGAGCCGCTGGCGGTAGTGCGGGCGAAGATGGCTCGGTCACGATGACGGCGGGCGATGGTACGACCGGCCTGCTCTCCGTGGCCGGTCTTGGGACGAGCATCACGGGTGGGAACATCACGCTCTCCGCTGGCGCAGGGGCCAAGGTAGACCTGAGCAAGATGAGCGCGGGTGCCATCGTCGCCAGCGGCGATGTGCTGCTGGCCGTCGGAACGGGGGGCACCATGAACCTGGACGGCAACGCGGCTCCGGTTGTCTCGGCGGAGGGCAGCGTGACCGTGGCAGCGAGCAGCGTCACCCTGATGGCGGGCAAGACGCTCCAGCAGGTGGTGGCGGTTGGAGCCGTGGCGGGCGCGAGCCGCAACACGCGCGCGGCCTGGCTGGTTATCCCCGCCGTCGTTGGTGGGCAACCCGGCCAGACGGTGACGATCAATGTCATCGCGATCAATAGCGGTGCGGGCGCGGATGCCCTCAATCTGGCGCGCTCAGACTCCGCCAACTGGGGGCTTGGTACCCTTGTGACTCCCATTACCCTGGCAGGCACGCGGGTCAAGGATCTGAAATTGACGGTCACCATCCCGCAGAGTGCCAGAGTGGGCGACACGGACCGTGTCAAGGTTGCCATTTCGTCGCAGACGGACTCAAGCAAGCAGGCCGAGCGCTATCCCATCGTTTTTGTCGATAGGGCAAATAGTGGTAGCGTACCTACCACTCTATATTTACCCATTACGACAAGGTAAGTCACCCCTATGGATACGAAAGATAAAGATCGCGTAGCTTCTCTCGTTGACGCTCTCTCAGAGGAAGGGATCGACATCGAGCGAACCGACGCCCTGATCGACCGCGAGGTTCCCCTCATCGCCAAGGAGGCACGCGAGGGAGACATGGAGCAGCAGGTGCTGGAGATGGCCATCCGCAGTATTCTGGATGGCTACCTGGGGCGAAAGCCGCTTGCCAGGGAAATCGGCATGACCGAGGAGTTGAAGAAGGGCACGTTGGATAGCATCTTGCGTTTGCTCGACGTTTCCTGACACGCAGCCTGGTAGAACGACCGCCATCATTCCCACTCACACCGGGGATGGTGGCGGCGTTTTCATCACACGACCCGAAGGAGATGGTGTGCGTTTCATCTTGTGGGGATTGATGGTGCTCGTTTTGACGGCGTGCACAGGCGAAAGTAGCCCTGTGTCCACGCCGCCAGCGAGGGTTGTTCCCTCCCGCACTATTCCGGCAGACGCTGAGCAGGCCGAGGTGCTCCATGTCATTGATGGGGACACCATCGAGGTGGAGATAGAGGGGCAGCAGTATCGCGTCAGGTACATCAGCGTCGATACGCCCGAGCGAGACGAGCCCTTCTATGAGGAGGCCACGCGCGCCAATGCCGATCTGGTGGAGGGAAAACGCGTATGGATGGAAAAGGACGTCAGCGATACTGATCAGTATGGTCGGTTGCTGCGCTTCGTTTATGTCGGGGATACGATGGTTAACGCAGAACTCCTGCGTCAGGGCTTCGCCCAGGTCGTGACGTTCCCGCCGGATGTCTCGCGCGTGGATAGTTTCTTACTTCTGGAGCGGGAGGCCCGTACAGCCGGGCGAGGGCTGTGGGCCGGAGGATCGTCTGCCCCCTCCGAGTCCGGGTATGATGGTCGCTATGATCCCTTTGGCAAAGATCGAGATTGTCGAGATTTTAACACGCAGGCAGAAGCCCAGGCGTTCTTTCTGGCCGCTGGAGGTCCCGAGGAGGACCCCCATCAGTTGGACGGCGGGGGAGATGGCGTTGTCTGCGAGAGCCTGCCCTGATGGGCAGATGGAGGTGTAGGTGTCTGACGAAGGCACGGATGTTGTGCTGAATAGAAACGAAATATCCTTGCTCATCCGCGCGCTTACAGCACAGATGAAACACATTGGCCGTACCATGCGTCGTGCCAGGGTGTCGGGCGTGGAGGACAGCGACCTCATCCCATTCTGGGAAGAGTTCGATGCTCATCTGGCGGTCAAGGAGCGGCTGGAGCTGCTGCTATCCCAGCTAGAGGGAATAGAGGGAAACCCCAGCCTACCCGAATAACCTTTTTTTCAACAACCCCGCTGACCGTAGCCGTTCGATGGGAGTCCGGGGCAGCCCTATAGTACAATGGACCACATAGAATCTTGAGGAATTCATCGTTTATCCGCCTTAAGAGAGTCTGCACTTATCAACTCGTCGTGCTTGAGAGGAACATTCAAGAAGGAAGAGCCCATGCCAGCAGAATTGATTGAACCCGCGCCCAACAGCTTCGTTCTTATCTCTATCGTGAGCGGTGACGACACAGCCAGACTTGAGCGGGAATTCGATACGCTCGACGAGGCGGTAGCTGCCGCGAAAGAAGATCCCTCCCTGGACCTTGTCCCCATCGAAATCTGTCAGAACAACAATGTTCTGTATGATCGCACCTCTATCCAGGGCGTAATCTAGCCGTTTTGCGCCGTGTGTCTATGAAAGGGGCGTGTCCCGTGCGGGACATGCCCCTTTATTTTTGTTCCCAGGCAGGCACCCGACCCGTCAGCGTGGCGAGCAGGGTGTAGAGCAGGAGACCCACCGCCAGCCCCACAATAGGCCCCGTGGCGATGAGCATGGCGTGTCCCCAGCCCCACCAGCC
>JACCSL010000094.1 GCA_013812995.1 Ardenticatenales bacterium
CCCAGGTTTTGTTGGGACTCCAGCGCTCCGAGAATTTACGATTTCCCGAGAGCTTTCCCCCAAGGAATCGCCCCCCGAAATAGGCTCCTGTGTCACAGGACCAGATGCCCACCGCCGTCGCGATGACCCACCAGAGCCCCTGATCCAACTCGCGGAGGGCCACCGCGAGCCCCAACGGCCAGCCAATGTAGAGTACCCCGGCAATCGTCAGGGCCCACCCGCGCATATAGTCGCTGGAATGGTGCGCCCCCAACTCCCACAGGAGCCCGCCAAAGACCAACAGCGCAATCGCGGCCTGGTCCAATGTGTCGCCTAGCCCCAACCCGCTCAGAATGAGGAGGGCCGTGGCCGCGCCCCCAAACATCCAGAGCGGGCGGTCTCCCTGCTGCGCCAGCATCCGGAAGAACTCATTGAGGGCCAGCGCGGCGACGATGCCGATGCCAATCGCAAAGAGCACCCCACCGTAATAGATGAATACTCCCACGATGGGGAGGAGCAAAAAGGCACTGAGGAGGCGTCGTTCGAGCATGGTGGGTGTGGGTTATGCCGGTGAGGAGTGGAGTCCGCCATACCGCCGTTCGCGCTCGTTGAACACGCGGACGGCGGCGAGCAGATCGGTTCGCCCGAAATTGGGCCAGAAGACTTCGGTCGAGTAAATCTCGGCGTAGGAGGCCTGCCAGATCAGGAAGTTGCTGAGGCGGAACTCCCCGCCGGTACGAATAATCAGATCGGGGTCCGGGGTGGGATAGGTGTAGAGCCGGCGGCTAATGCTCTCCTCCGTGATATCCTCAACAGGGATTCCTTCCTCTACGATCTTTCGCACCGCATCTACGATCTCTGCCCGTCCGCCATAGTTGAAGGCAACATTGAGGACGAGCCGGTGGTTGTGGCATGTCTTTTCGACGGCCTCATGGATTTTCTTGAGTCGCCGCTCGTCCACCCCCTCCTCCCGACCGATATGGCGAATCCGAACCCCCTGCTTGTGAAGGCGGTTCAATTCCCGGTCGATGAAATAATCCAGTAGTAGCATGAGGTGATGAACCTCATCGGGGGGGCGACGCCAGTTCTCGGTTGAAAAGGCGTAGACCGTCAGTTCCTTGATGCCGAATTCCACGCATGATTCCAGCACCTCTTTCAGGGCCTCGGCCCCGGCACGATGGCCCATGTTGCGTGGGAGCCCACGCTTTTTGGCCCAGCGTCCATTCCCATCCATGATGATCGCTACATGGTTAGGAATAATCAGCCCTTCCAACTCTGATTGTTCACGTTGCTCCGCCATGATCCCACCTTGCTCGGTTGACTGGCAACCTTGCTAGAATTCCATGATCTCTTCTTCTTTGATCTTCGCCAGCTCTTCAACATGCTTGATGTACTCATCGGTGAGGTGTTGAACCTGCTCCTTGGAACGGTACAACTCATCCTCGGTGACGAGCCCCTCTTTTTGCCCCTCTTCCAGATCCTTCAGCACATCGCGGCGAATGTTACGGATCGCCACGCGGCTTTCTTCGCCACGCTTCCCCACCTGCTTTACCAGGTCATGGCGGCGCTCTTTGGTCAGTTGGGGCAGAACCAGGCGGATGATGGTGCCGTCGTTGCCCGGCGTGAGCCCCAGGTCGGACTCCCGAATGGCCTTCTCGATGGCCTTGAGGCTGCTTTTGTCCCACGGTTTGATGGTGAGGAGTCGTCCTTCGGGTGCGGTGACGCTGGCAACCTGGTTGATCGGCGTTTGCACCCCGTAGTAATCAATGGTGAGACGATCCAGTAAGGCAGGGTTGGCTCGGCCCGTCCGAATGGCGCGCAGATCGGTTTCCAGCGAGTCAATCGCCTTGCTCATCCGATCTTCGGCGTCTTTAAGGGTTTCCTTAACCATATTGGCCTCCTTTGTGTAGAGACAATTAGCTCACGAGGGTTCCGATATCCTCGCCATAGACCACACGCTCAATGCTTCCCTCGTTCCAGAGATTAATCACGATAATGGGAAGGTTGTTGTCCATGCACAGGGTCAGGGCTGTCGAGTCCATGACCTGGACGCGCAGGTTGAGGGCCTCCAGGTAGGTCAAGTGCGAGAATCGCTTGGCGGTCGGATCCTGGTGAGGGTCGGTATCATAGATGGCATCCACCTTGGTAGCCTTGACCATCACGTTGGCGTCGATTTCCATCGCTCGGAGGGCGGCGGCCGTGTCCGTCGTGAAGAAAGGGTTCCCCGTCCCACCCGCCAGAATCACCACGCGCCCCTTCTCCAGGTGGCGAATCGCGCGGCGGCGGATGTAGGGTTCAGCCACCTCCTGCATGGCAATCGCGGTCTGAACACGCGTATCGGCCCCGATTCGCTCCAGCGCATCTTGCAGCGCCAGGCCATTGAGAACCGTCGCCAGCATTCCCATGTAGTCGGCAGTGGCACGGTCCATGCCATGCTTCATGCCTGTTTGCCCGCGCCAGATGTTTCCGGCCCCTGCCACTACGGCCACCTGAACGCCCATATCGCGTACGCGCTTGATTTTATGGGCCAGCTCTTCAACTTTTTCCGGGTCGATTCCGAACCCGCCAGGGGTGGCCAGCGCCTCTCCCCCGACCTTCAGCAGAATCCGAGTGTATTTTAGGTCAGCCATTCTTCCCCCAGCAATATTATTCAATGGTTACCAAGGCTAAATTCCTGATTATAGACAAGGGCCGGGCAAAGCGCTACTGCTTTGCCCGGCCCTTGTCCTGGCCGCGTGGAACCGCGATAGACGCGCCTCTACTCGCCGATCATGAACCGCGCAAAGCGGCGCACCACAATGTTTTCGCCCAGTCGGGCAATGTTCTCTCGAATGAGCTCGTCAATCGTCTTGGAGGGCTCCCTCACAAAGGGCTGCTCCAGCAGAACCAACTCTTCGTAGAACTTGTTGAGTCGCCCTTCGGCGATTTTCTGGGCGATATTCTCGGGCTTGCCCTCTTCCTTGGCCGCCGCGACAAAAATCTGTCGCTCCTTCTCTAACTCCTCCGACGAGACTTCCTCGCGGGAGATATAGCGGGGCGCGGCCGCTGCAATGTGGAGCGCGATATCGTGGGCCAGCGTCCGGAAATCTTCCGTGCGGGCGACGAAGTCCGTCTCACAGTTCAGCTCTACCAGGGTACCAATCTTGCCACCCATGTGGATGTAGGGCTCGACAATTCCTTCCTTCGCCTCGCGGCTGGCCTTCTTGGCGGCCTTAACCATCCCACGCTCGCGCAGCAGCTCGATCGCGCGCTCGATGTCGCCGCTGGTCTCCTCCAGGGTCTTCTTGGCATCCAGCACCCCAGCCCCTGTGCGCTCGCGCAGCTCTTTGACCTGCTCCATCGTAATAGCCATTGTTTATACCCTCTTATTCTTCTGCGTCGTCGCTAAAGAAATCGGCGTCGAAGCCGTCCGCGTCCTCTTCATCGTAGCGGTACTCGTCGATATCATCATCGGGGCTGAAGACGCGACGGGAGGTATCAACACCCTCCATCTGCACTTCTAACTCCTCGACGTAGGCAGCCTCGCGCAGCTGCCGACCTTCCAGCGCGGCATCCGCGATGGCACCGGTGATCAGCTTGATGGCGCGAATGGCATCATCGTTCGAGGGGATGACCATGCTGACATGCTCGGGGTCGCAGTTGGTGTCCACCATCGCCAGAACGGGAATATTCAGGATGTGGGCTTCCTTGACCGCGATGTGCTCCCGGCGCACATCGATGACGAACATCGCATCGGGCAGCGTTTCCATGCCCTTGATACCACCGAGGCGGCGGTTCAGCTTCTCGATCTCGCGCTCGATATCTAGTGCTTCCTTCTTGATCATAAGCTCCAGCTCGCCGTGAGCCTTGCGATTCTCCAGGTTGCGCAGATACTTGACGCGGCGGCGAATGGTCTGGAAGTTGGTGAGCGTCCCGCCCAGCCAGCGCTGGCTGACAAAAGGCATTCCGGCGCGCTCGGCCTCGCGCATGATCGTTTCCTGCGCCTGGCGCTTGGTTCCCACGAAGAGGACAATTCCCCCCTTGGCGGTAATGTCGCGCACCCGATCATAGGCCTTGTTGACCTGATCCAGCGTTTGACTGAGGTCGATAATGTGGATTCCATTGCGCTCGGTGAAGATAAACGAGCGCATCTTGGGGTTCCAGCGGCGCGTGCGGTGTCCGAAGTGGACCCCCGCCTCCAGCAGACCCTTCATGGTAACGGTCGATTGTGGCATTGGTAAGGCTCCTGTTCTCGTTTTGAGCACCCGCTCCCGTCACTCCCCAGGCGGAACCTGATCACAAAGAATCAGGCACGACCGCGCGGGGTCAAGGAGCGTGTTATCTGAACACAATAAAAAGCTTGGGCCGCATAATGTGTCGGCCCAAACCAAGGGGGCAGTATATCATAGCCTGGTCACTTCACCAAACTTTCTCACCTCAATTCGTTAGGGCTTGACTATCAAAGGCGTAAAGTTGACGCTATCCCTGCTTTTCATACAATGGCGCGGATGGCAACGAGGTTGTAGCACCGAGCTCGCAAGGACGACCAGCGTCGTCCTTTTTGTTGTTCGCCTCCTTCTTACTAGCGACTGATCCCATACAAACATAAGAGGTTCTCACCATGATTAAGAAGAAAGAAACCAAAAAATCAGTGAAGGTTACCTTCGAACTCGATCACCTGCCAGAGGCCGAGGTGGTCGAGGTGCTGGGCGATTTCAACAACTGGCAGCCCGAGCCCATGCAGAAGTTCAAGAATGGCAAGCACAAGCTCACCGTTGACCTGGAGCCCGGTACCGAGTATCACTTCCGCTATCTCGTCGATGGCAACCAATGGGAAAATGATAGCGAGGCCAATCGACAGGTGACGAATGAGTTTGGTGCCCAGAA
>JACCSL010000143.1 GCA_013812995.1 Ardenticatenales bacterium
GTCTGGGACCCGCCCCTACCCTCGCGCCAAACGTGCCGCGACCTCCTCTGCAATGCCCTGCATGGTCGGAATCAATGCAGAATCAAAGACGCACTCCCGGCTGTAAACGGCGATAACTCCAATGACCTGCTCCTTATGATGCAACGGGAGACTCAAGGACCAATCCTCTGCAAATAGTGGTGCTGGCCGGGGTATTCTTTGCTCCCAATCCGCTGCGAATCTCTCGTTATCCAGCAAAAAGGGCTTACTGGATCTGACTGCCTCCGCCACCGGATGCCGAGACCCTGCCTGTGCCCGCCACTGCCTCTCAACCACGATACAACCCAGTTCTCCCGTACCCGCCCGCGCCCAAAGCCATTCGCCTGCCTCATCCAATAACCAGACAAAAATCAGATGCTGGTCATTTAGCCACTGTGGAATCACCTCCACCACCTGCCAGAGAAATGCCTCTGTATCCTCCTCGCTTGCCGCTATCTGCCGAATCGTCTCAATCAACTGTGTACTCTGCTCATCCATGTTTCCCTCCTTGGAATTTGCCTTGAACGGGCGAAGCAGTCGCGCCACCATCCACAACCCCCACGTCGCCTGAGCAGCGACTACTATCGCCCCTACACTCCCTTTGCCCTCCGTCATAAATCCTTCATTTCTCTTTATCCTTGCCCCGTGCCTTTTGCCGTTTCCGCCACTTTCCCCGAAGATACGCCATCGTAACGAAGTCAAGGAGAATGGCAGTCATGGCAGAAAGTGTAACCCCGCGCAGCCAGGATTACTCCCGCTGGTACCTCGACGTGATCCGCGAGGCAGCCCTGGCCGACTACGGCCCGGTCAAGGGAACGATGGTCATCCGCCCCTACGGCTATGCGCTCTGGGAAAATGTAAAAGAGCAACTGGACCGACGCTTCAAAGAAACCGGGCACGAGAACGCCTACTTTCCCCTCTTTATCCCCTACTCCTTCATCGAGAAAGAAAAAACGCACATCGCGGGCTTCTCGCCGGAACTGGCACTGGTGACCCACGCGGGCGGCAAGGAGCTGGAGGAGCCGCTGGTGGTACGCCCCACCTCGGAAACGATCATCAACCACATGTTCAGCCAGTGGATACAATCCTGGCGCGACCTGCCGCTGCTCATCAACCAGTGGTGCAACGTGGTACGATGGGAGCTTCGCACCCGACCTTTCCTCCGCACCTCGGAGTTTTTATGGCAGGAGGGACACACCGCGCACGCCACCGCCGAGGAAGCCGAGGAGGAAGCCGTGCGCATGCTCGGTGTCTACACGGATTTCGCAGTGAACGAGGCGGCGATCCCCGTGGTTCCGGGGCGCAAGTCGAATATCGAGAAGTTCGCCGGCGCGGATCGCTCCTATACCATCGAGGCAATGATGGGCGATGGCAAAGCACTCCAGTCCGGCACGAGCCACAACCTTGGCCAGAACTTCGCCAAGGCCTTCGAGATTCGCTACCTGAACGAGAGCAACGAGCGGGCCTACGTCTGGCAGACCTCGTGGGGGCTGAGCACGCGCATGGTCGGTGGAATCATCATGACGCACGGGGATGACAAGGGCTTGATTCTGCCACCCCGCCTCGCGCCTGTTCAGGCGGTCATCGTGCCCATCTGGAACAAGGAGGGCGAGAAGGAGACGGTGCTCCAGGTGGTGGCGCAGGTGGAAGCCACGCTGAAAGCGGCAGGCATCCGCGTGAAAAGCGACCGCAACGAGCAAAACACGGCGGGCTGGAAGTTCAACGAGTGGGAAATGAAGGGCGTCCCCCTCCGCATTGAGATTGGCCCGAAGGATGTCGCCAAGCAGGCCGTCGTCTTCGCGCGGCGCGACCGGCCTGGCAAAGAGGGTAAGGAGTTCGGTATCCCCCTCGCTGAGGTCGCCGAGCGCGCCCAGGAATGGCTCACCGAGATTCAGGCGGCGCTGCTCGCCCGCGCCATCGCGTTCCGCGACGCGAATATCATCGACGTGACGAGTCCGGAGCAGTTCCGCGAGGTGGTTGCCAGTAGCCAGTGGGCGCGAGTCCGCTGGGCAGGTACCGATGAGCAGGAGCGACAGATCAAGGAAGAAACCGGAGCCACGATCCGCTGCTTTCCGCTGGATCAGCCGGGCAGCAGCGGGCCTTGCTTCTACACCGGGCAGGAGGCCAGCGAGGTCGCCCTGTTCGCCAAGGCGTACTAGACAGCAGGAGGTGTGCTGTGACTTCCCTATTCCACTCTCCGCCGCCGCAGGTGGTGTTGGTCAACTGCTTCCATAAACCGTATGAGAACGCAGTCGCGACGGCACGGACCTGCTACTCCAGCAGTGGCATCATCACAACCGAGCAGGTGGCGGAGAAGCCGGAGCTGCGCGACCGCATCGCTGCCAGCACCTACCAGGCGGGGCACCATACAACGCTCCAGCACGCGCATGTGCAGTTTGCGCTGTCCAATGTGTCGCGCCAATTCATCTGGAGTTTCCTGCATGCGCACCCTTTCTACAACAGCGAGCAGGTGTCGCAGCGTTATGTCAAGACAGACACCGAGGGGGTGATTGTCCCTGCGCTGGAGGGCGAGGCGCTCCGTGTCTACTGTGCAGCCGTCGAGGCGCAGGGGCGTGCCTATCACGAGTTGAACGAGTTGTTGCTGCCCACGGTGGAACAACTTTACTTCGACACCTTCCCGAGCCGCGCCCCGCGCCAGGGCGCGGCCCATCCGCTGGCAAAGCGTAGCATTCCCAAGAAAACACAGGAGATCGCCCGCTACGTGCTGCCGGTCGGCACCTTCGCCTATCTCTACCACACGGTGAGCGCGCTGACCCTGCTGCGTTACTATCGCCTCTGCCAGCAGTTCGACGCCCCAACCGAGACGCACTCTGTGGTCAGCGAGATGGTGCGGCAACTTCTGGAGTATGATCCGCTCTTCGCGAGTATTCTGGAGGAGCCGCTGCCGCTCGAAGAGACGCTCGAATATCGCTACTTTGCAGAACGTGCAGCAAACACCCCTCGCCCCAGCCGCGCCTTCGTGGCAGAGTTCGATGCCAGCCTGGAGGGGCACACGTCCCGACTGATTTCTTACAAGTCGGACAACGAGGTGCTCCTGGCAGGCGCGGTGCGCGAGGTTCTGGGGCTGGCGCGCAGCGAGATGAGCGACGAGGCTGCCATTGACCTCGTTCTGAACCCGGCCAACAACCCCTATTTCGGCGAGGCGCTGAATCTCACGACCATGTCCAAGCTGACGCGGACGATGGTTCATCCCCACTACACCTTCCGCAAGAAGCTCTCCCACACGGCGGACAGCCAGGACCAGCGCCATCGCATGACGCCCGGCTCGCGCCCAACGCTCCACGCCTACCTTGGGGCGGAGCCGGACTACATCACGCCCTTACTTTTCCATCAGAATCCGCAGGCCCGCCAGCGCTACGATGAGGCCATGAACGATAGTTGGGCCGCTATCGGTCGTCTGGGCGAGCTGGGGGTATCGGACGAGGCGCGCGCCTACCTGCTGCCTAATGCTGTGTCGATTCGCTTCACGGAGAGCGCCGACCTGCTCTCCCTGCATCACAAGCTGCGAATGCGGCTCTGCTACAACGCGCAGGAGGAAATTTTCGCGGCCAGCCTGGACGAGGGGCTGCAACTCCAGCAGGTCAATCCAATGATTGGGCAGTATCTGGGGGCGCCCTGCGCCCTGCGCCACGCCTCGGGTACGCGCCCCTACTGCCCCGAGGGGGACCGCTACTGCGGGGTTCCTGTCTGGAAACTTGAGCTTCAGGATTACTCCCGTTTCCTTTAACCTATCTGACCCGTCTAACATGTCAAGCGTAGGCGGATGGGTTAGAATGTTGCTGCTTCTGACGGAATATGTGGTATGGAAGATTGGGAAGCGTGCCATGCGAGCCCTCTCCCCCACGTCGCTTCGCTCAGTGTCCCCTCTCCCGATATCGGGAGAGGGGCGGCCGAAGGCCGGGGAGAGGGCCACCAC
>JACCSL010000179.1 GCA_013812995.1 Ardenticatenales bacterium
GGTGTGGGAACAGGGATTGGAGGCAGCCAAAACCCTGGGAATGCCATACGAGCAGGGGCTTATCCATCTGGAGATGGCCCGAGCTCTGGAGAGTGCTGCCCCCGAGCGCCTCGCCCATCTGACACGCGCCCGCGAGATACTCACCCCTCTGGGAGCCACCCATGACCTCACGCTGCTTCCTCCACCATGAGCTTTATCTATGTATAGTGAACCGTTAAGCCGCATTCTATCGGCGTCAATGCGACGGCTTGAAGGCGAGATCGCCCAGCGGACACCGCTCATGGCAGAGCCGGTGCAGCGATGGATGCACAGCCTGGCGGGCAGTACGCACCCCGAGAATTATTTCAAACACCCGGTCGCCTTTCCCATGCTGCTCCTGCCCTGGTGGCTGGAGGAGTCCCTGAGCCCCACGCACGATGAGAGGCTTCAGGGAGATATCATCTACTCGACCCTGAATGGCTACTACTATATTCGGCTGATCGATAATGTGATGGACGGGGACAGCAGCACCGACCTATCCTTGCTACCCGCCGCTGGTTTCTTCCACACCGAATTTCAGAGCGCCTACTATCCCTATTTTGCTGCTGATCATCCCTTCTGGCCCTATTTTCGCGAGGTGTGGGCCTGCTCCGCCGAGTCCGCTATGTGGGATGCAAGAGAGGCGGTGATCGATGAGAGCCATTTTGTCCGGGTGGCGGCGCGGAAGGTGTGTGCAGGCAAAATACCGCTCGCCGCCGTCTGCTATCACTATGGACGCCCCGATCTGATCGAGCCCTGCGCGGCCTTCGTGGATCGGCTGGGCTGCTGGCACCAGATGTGGAATGACCTCTTCGATTGGAACAAGGATCTGACGCACCAGAACCAGAGCTTTTTCCTGGCCGAGGCGGAGCGGCGACGCAGGGCGGAGGAATCTGTCGCAGCCTGGGTGGTTCGGGAAGGGTTCGAGTGGGGCTGCACGACGCTCCAGCGATGGATGAGCGAGCTACAGCAGATGGCGCTGACCCAAAAGAGCGCCCCCCTGGAGCACTATCTGCAACAGCGCGCGGCGATGATTGCTGACCAACAAACAAGGGTGAAAGAAGGCTTTCAGCGGCTGGCAAAGCTTGCGACCCTCCTAGAAGGATAACTTCATGACTGACCCCAACAGCCTGATTGATCTTTTTGCGCTAGGCCAGAGCTGCCTCACCTCCTTTATACAGGAATTTGAATCGTATGGAATCACCGCCGACCCTCGCTTGACGCTCCTGCGCGGCAAAGGGGTTCTCTGCTACTACGACTTCAAGGATGGAAATATCTATCTGTCCACCCCCGACCTCTCGGACCCCAAGAGCAAGCTCCAGATGCTCTTCATGCGCTCGATTCTGCGCTGCGATAGCAACGAGGAGTTATTCGAGTTTCTGGGTCTCTTCATACCACAGGTGATCGCGCACGAGCTTGCACACCACTTTCGCCATCGCTATGGGCTCTTTGGGGACAACCTGTGGCACGAGGAGCAGGTCGCGAACCAGTTGGCGATGGCCGTGACCAAGCATCGTCTCTCGCCCCCCGAGAAAGAGAAAGCCCGCGACTACCTCCATCGTGCTCTGGAGGGGCTCTCCGAGAAGATGGAGGCCAAGAATATCGCGGCTGACTCCTATCGCAGCATCGTGGATGCGCTGAACACGGCCGGGCAGATTGGCACCACCACCGTCGAGAATCTGGAGCGGATGCAAAAAATATTCGCGCTCGACCCGGAGGATATGCTGCGAGACAGCGGGCAGCTCTCGGACGAGCTGCTCCAGCGGCTGGAGCGTCGCGACGACATCATCGACGAGATCAACGAGGATTATGCCTCGGACTACATTCGTTATATGTACTATCATGTGGGCTGGGTCTACCTGGATGTCACCGGCCGCTCGACACACTATGTCGAGGAGTTCGCCCGAATCTATCTGGATCGGCGCGTGGATCTGCTGCCCCCCGTCGAGCCGAGTGAGAACCCCAGCGAGAATGAGATTTACGCCTGTTACCGGGCGTATCAGGACACCGCGCCGATCTCTGAGGCCGCAGGCTATTACTTTTATAAACGCTACCGCTCTCTGCTGCTCGCCAAGTTGCAGTCGATTGAGCTCAGCACTCCCACCCAGACACAGCAGCTTCAGCGCGAGGCGGCGTTCCTGCTGGAAAATTGGAATGGTCAGGAGGGCGACTCTCTATCGTACCTATCCCAACTGGCCCCGCCGCCAGCCCGTGTTCTCTTTCCAAATGCCATCGCGGAGCATCTCGACCCCAAGCTGCCCATGCAACTCTATCTTCCCACAGAGACGGACAAGCGACTCTGGAAACATGTCTTCCTGAAAGAAAAGGACGAGAGCGCCGCCAATACCCTCCATCGGCTCAGCCTGCTGGACCAGACGGATATCTACAAGCCGCTGCCCGCCGAGGTTCTGTTGGGGTTGGTACAGAATTTCTGTCGAATCTACCTGAATCCCGACGAAATCATCATCTGGGAGGGGGAGATCAACGACGATGTGTATATCCTGATTCAGGGGGAGTTGGCCGTGTCCGTCACCCAGGATGGGCAGCCGAAGCGGGTGGGTACGATTCGCCCCGGTGAGGTGTTTGGGGAGATGGCCTTTTTTACCCGCGAGCCTCGCACGGCCACGGTTCGTGCCACCGAGCCCTCCGAGTGCTTCGTGCTGAAGGATTCCGACCTGCACCTCTTCGCCTTCAAGCATCCCTCCACGCTGATGCAGATGGCCGGAGCCCTGGCGCGTCGCATCGCCAGCCTCAACCGGGCCAGTGTGGCACAGGCATAGTCTTCAACTATCAGCGGTACTTTTTCGTGGTTGCCAAGGATGTCCCGAGCCTGTATTCTTTACCCAATCCTCCGTTCGGAGGGTGTTTGGTACCATTGATTCTCCCAAGGAGCAAGATAGTATGTCTGATTTCCAAACGATTGTTGGCCGTGCTGTATCGGACAAGGACTTTGCCCAGAAGTTGGTCGATAACCCCGAGGAGGCACTGCGCGAGGCAGGGGTAGAGCCGACAGCGGAGATGGTCGATGCGCTCAAGGGGCTGGATGTGGACTCAATCCAGAACCTCGCCTCCGCTTTTGGAGAAGACAAGGCCGCTATTTAACCGCTGCCACCTTTGGCCCTAACGTCATCTGGGTAATTGCTCAGATGACGTTTTTTGCGCTTTGACCTTATGGACCATTTTTCCCCCTATCACCTCAAACGAGCGCGTGCCTGGCTGGAGATAGAGCACTTCCTGGGCGCGCTACCGCCCCATCTCCTGCAACAGGCGATCATCGTCCAGCATGAGCTGGCGACCCACTACTCCGATACCGGCCAGTTCCGCGACATTCTCTCCCGCCCGCAGGATGACCCGCTGCTCTACTGGCACTTCTGGCTGCTGGACGATTTGAATGTTCCCGAGGACGAGCGACGCACGCAGTTGGAGGATGGAGTTTTTTCTGGAATGCTCTACGCCTTCATGGCAACCTACCTTCAGGAGCGCATCCTCGACGCGAGTTCTTTCATTGACAATCGCTTCCTGTTCCTGGCGAACCTCCTTTCCCAGAAATCCCTTGCCTGCTTCACCGATCTTTTTCCGGCGGAGAGCGTCTTCTGGCGCTACCACTGGGGGGCCTGGAAAGGCTATGCAGAACAAAGTTTGCAGCTAAGTCTCCCAAGGCACCTACAAGAAACAAGCGTTGCAGAGAAAGCTAAAGCGTCAGGGTACAGGCTGGCGATTGGCGCAATCCCTTTCATGGCGATTGCCTCAGCGTTGGAGAATGAGGACTTGCTTATCGAGTTCTTGTTCCTCATGGATAGCTTCAAGGCACTCTTCCAGACCATCGGCGAGATTGCCAGGATTCGCCGTGATCTCGCGCAGGGGCGCTATACCTATCCCATCCTGCGGACGATGGAGGCCGCAGGGATTTCCCCCGATGGGCCTGTTTCCCCTGAGCGCCTTCTGGGCGCGCTGATTCTGACCGGCGTGGGGGCAAAACTGTGCCAGGCGTGTCTGGAGGAGTTGGATCAATGCCGCGTCTTTGCCACATCGTTTCCGCTCCCCACAATAAAGCTCTATTTTGAGGCAGTGGCAGAGCGGATCGAACAGCTAAAGGGCCTTCTCTCGCTGCGCGGGGGCGGTAAGGCAAGCTCGATGCCCGGTTTCTTTATTTCTGCGCCAGACTCGCTCAGTCAGGCCATCGACATGGCGGAGCGCTATTTGCTCTCCGACCTGACCTTCCGCGAGGGCTGGGAGGTGCAGCGCCAGGGCCTCTTCGACCAGCCCGAACTCATCGGGCAAGCCTTTCCCTCCGGGCTCGTCATCGAGATTCTCTGCCAGCACGGTCATGCGCTGGGCGAGCAGGTGGCTGGCATCTTCCAGCGCCTCCAGGCGAATCGCTTCCGCTATTACGATGTCCCAATTGGTCTACCGGACGCGGATGACCTCGGTTTGCTACTGCGCCTGCACCGCTACTCCGAGGACAAGAGCGCGCACAGCGCCATGCTGGAGACGCCGCTGCGCTGGATGGAGCAGAGCATCGGCCCATCGGGGGAGATTCCTGTGTGGTTTGTCACGGACGAGCCGGGCGCGCACAATGTGCTCCTCTGGGGCGGAACCTGCGCGACCGTGGAGATGAACCTGCTGCTGGGGCTGCTAGAGTACGATTGGGAGCGATATCAGCCCCTCATCGAGCGGGCAACGATTCCCCTGTTTGAACGGCTGCTCCGCACGGGCCTGGGAGCGACAGCGCACTATACGCCGTTGGCCTCCCTGTGGATTCTCAGCGAGTTTCTGAGTACACTCGCCGCCAAACCTGCGTCTTCGCCTATTCTTGAAGCGATAACTCACCTGCGGGACCAGATTTCCCAGGGAACTCTACCTCGTGCGTACCAGGCCACGCCGCAGAGTGCGGCCTTCCAGCTTCTTTCAACCCTTCCGCTGAAGATTCGAGAATTTGTTGAGCCTAAATGGTTATCTGCCATTCTCAAGCAGCAACGCTATGATGGAAGCTGGCCGGGCGAGCCTCTCTACGTCTGCCCCAACCGGGGCCGAGCGACTGTTTGGTACTCCAGCAACACCGTCACCACCGCTTTCTGCTATCATGCCCTGAAGCGATACGCCGAGCGCCGTGCGAGTTAGAGGAAAGAGACGGACTCATGGGAAAGATCTCGCGTTTTATCTACGGTACCCTATTTGCGCTGCTCACGGCGCTGGTGTACTGGTTCATGATGGTCTCGCAGGGTGTGTATTTTGGGCGGCGGATGGTGCTCTGGCTCTACGACCGTGGTGCGAGTGTCTATGATCTGATCAAGCGCAACAATCCGGTCGAAGAGGCTGCGTTTCTGGGCATTCCTATCGCAGAGCGGCTGGCGAGAGATATTGGCCCGCGCCCCCTGCTGCTGGATGTGGCGGTCGGTACGGCGCGCCTGCCCCTGGCCCTCTTCGCGAGACCTTCCTACCAGGGCAATATCGTTGGGGTAGATATTAGCCGACAGATGCTGGCAGAAGCGGCTTCCAAAGTGGCACCATACAAAGAGCGCATCACATTGCTGCACTTTCCCTCTCTTCCCCTGCCATTCGCCGACGAGAGCTTCGATGCGGTCACCTGCATCGAGGCCATTGAATTCATGCCCGACTGGAAGGGTGCAATAGCGGAGATGGTGAGAGTCCTGCGGCCCGGAGGCTGGCTGGCCGTGACCAACCGCATTGGGCCAACCGCCAAACTAATGCCGGGCCAGGTTGAGGCCGCGCCGCGCTTCGTTGCCTTTCTGCAATCCCTGGGCCTGCTCCATGTCGCGCCGCACGATTTGAAAAAGCGGTACTTTGGCCAGCTCTACTACGAGTTGATTCTGGGCCAAAAGAATGGAACGCGGGCGCTGAGCCAGCCCTCTGACGAAAGCTGGCTCAGTGCGCTGAAGTGTCCCCACTGTGATGAGGAGGGTAGGGGAGTGCTGGAGGCAGGGGGGCGACAATGGCGCTGCAAGGGCTGCGTCGGTACGATCCGAATTGAGGACGATGGCGTGTGGGCCCTCCTGGAGGAAAGTTCGCTTTCCCTTTAAACCGAGCGGAGCCAAAAATGACAATATTCGATGAGATCTACGAAAAGGTTCCCGCCGACCAGAAAAAGCAACTGCTTGGGTTTCGCGCAACGCACCCTTACCAAGCCGTGCCGCTCAATGGACTTCCCTGGCAGTACATTGTCGCTGGCAAGGGACCGCGAACGCTCCTCTTGCTGCCCGGTGCCTTCATGCGGGCCGATATGTGGCTCTACCTCTTCACTACCCTGGAGCCGACCTATCGTCTGCTCGCCCCCGATGCGCCGCCAGGCGTTGCCCGCATGGAGGAGATGGGGCGCGCGCTCGTGGAGATGCTGGACCGTGAGGGCGTCAAGGCGGCCACCGTCCTGGGCTATTCGACGGGGGGCGACATCGCGCAGTGCTTTCTCCAGGAGCATTCCGAGCGGGTGGACGGGCTCATCCTCTCCCACTGCACTGCCCTGAATGCAACCAGCGCCGAGCGGCTGGACTCCTGGCGCTGGCTCGTGGAATTATTGCCCTTCCCCTTGGCGCAAGTCCTGTTACGCGGGCGTGCCCTGCTCTATCCGCCCTCCTGCAAGTGGGCCAGTTTTACCCGCGCTTACTTCCGCGAGCGCATCGATGCCATCGACAAAAAAACCCTTCTGCGCAGCTACCAGACCACCGTCGAGAATGCGCGCGCCTTCACGTTCCGCCCGGAGGTGGTAGAAAATTGGCCCGGCACCATTCTTATCCTCTCTTCCAAGGATGACGAGAGTGTTTTTCGGGTCGAAGAGCTTCAGGCGCGATACCCGCGCGCCCGCAAGTATATTTTTGAGGGCGGGGGACAGCATATTGCACTGCTTTTCCCGGAGGTTTACACCTCCGTGTTGCGGATTTTTCTGGATGGGGTGTTTTAACGGTGAAGTAGCAGCCAACTGTAGGGTGAGGTATAGTTCAAGCTATTATTTTCCCTTTTATTCCTTTTCAAGGAGGCCTGCCGTGACCGACTCCCCCAACACGGTGTTGTGCCTATCCCGTCGCCTCAAGGGCGAAGACTTTCTGCGCGAGGCCAAGCGATTGGGCTGGCGTGTCGTCCTCGTAACCATCCCCAAGCTGGAACATGTCGAGTGGCCTCGTGAGAGTGTGGACGAGATATTCTGTCTCCCCGACATGGATAAGATGGAGGATATGATTAACGGGGTCAGCTACCTGGCCCGTACCCGCTCTATTGATCGTATCATCCCTCTCGATGACTACGAGGTACCGATTGCTGCCGCTCTGCGCGAGCATCTGCGCCTCCCGGGCCTGGGCGAGACTGTGACGCGCTATTTCCGCGACAAGCTTGCCATGAGGGTGAAGGCGCGGGAAGAGGGGCTGGCGGTGCCGGACTTTTGCCCCACCATCAACGATGGAAAACTCCACGAGTTCATGCAGCGTGTGCCAGCTCCCTGGGTGCTCAAGCCCCGCGCCGAGGCGGCCTCAGCGGGCATCAAGAAGATTCACTCGGTGCAAGAGGTCTTGGATTACCTGGACTCCTTTGGAGATCGGCGTTCCTTCTATGTTCTGGAGCAGTACGTGCCCGGCCGCGTCTATCATGTGGACTCTATCGTTCACAAGGGCGAGGTGCTCTTTGCAGAGGTCCACCAGTATGGGAACCCGCCACTGGATGTCTCGCACGGCGGAATCTTCACCACACACACCGTCGAGCGCGGCTCGGAGGTTGAGCGGGCGCTACGGCAGTTTAACGAACAGATCATCAAGGGGCTGGGGCTGCCGCGCGGTGTGACCCACATCGAGTTCATCAAGGGACATGAGGATGGGCGCTTCTACTTTCTGGAGGCTGCCGCACGCGTGGGCGGGGCCAACATCGTCGAGATGGTCGAGGCCGCTACCGGACTCAACCTCTGGCGGGAGTGGGCTAGGCTGGAACTGGATACAGAGCACTACAAACTCCCGAAACTCCGCAAGGGCTACGCCGGGATCATCATCTCGCTGGCCCGCCAGGAGGATCCGGACACCTCGGACTACCAGGACAAAGAGATCGTCTGGCGAATGCAGAAGCGTTACCACGCCGGGCTCATCGTAGCCGCGCCGGGGCTTACTCAGGTACAGAGCCTCCTGGATGGGTATAGTCAGCGCTTTTATCACGATTTTCATGCCTCCATGCCCGCGCTGGACAAACCAGCGGAGGATTAGCGGAGGAGCATCAAGTAGAGGAGGCGTTATGG
>JACCSL010000205.1 GCA_013812995.1 Ardenticatenales bacterium
GATCGCGTTCTTCCTCTGTTAGCTCTACCTGATATAACTTTTTGGGCATCTTGATTCTCCTTTTGCTTTCTATCTATTCTACTCTGCGTTATCCTATTTCTTCAAATCACGCCTGACAGCCTACTAGCTGATAGCCCTAACCCAGAAGGAGGCCACCTATGAGCACTGAGCAGGATTTGCGGCTGAAGTTGTTGAACACGCTGCTGACCACGCCGCATCGCGACATGGCAGCCATCTACCCGGTTCACCAGGAGATCATCAGCCAGGACCCGCGCTTCTACGTTCACCTGGCCGCGTGGTACGCCGACGAGGGCGAGGTACGCGACCACAAGGAGATGTTCGTGGTCAACCTCATTCTGAGTGATTTCCCCGGCCACCGGGACGTGGGGCTCGCGATGCTCCGGCAGATGCCGCCCTACCAGGTCGGACGCATCTACGACTTCGTGAAGGGGCGAGTCCTCCAGCGCCGCGCGAAGAAGGGCGACCAGATCGAGATAGTCCAGGAGAAGCGGGGGCTCTTCCAGAACCCGCCCCGCTCGCTCAAGACCGAGATCAGCCGCTACCTGCGCGAGCGCGAGGCCGATGCGGAGTGGTTCGACAGCACCGTGTTGCAGGCGCGGCGCGCCATCAAGCGGCTCTACGCCAGCCTGCACATCAAGCCCGGCAACCGTGCCCAGGCGATCCTCTTTGAGGACAAGCCGCCCGCCGACTCGCGGCTCTTCGCCCTGAAGGTCATCGCGCAGGCGGAGACAGCCGCCGAGCAGGCGCGGGCCATCGTTGAGAACAAAATACCCTACCGAGTGGCGTCCTCGGTCATCAAGCAGATGACGCCCACCGTACTGGTCGCGCTCATTGACCGCATGAGCCCGCAGGAGTTGATTAACAACCTCGGCTCGCTCAAGCGGCATGGTGCCTTCGACAACGCCGACGTCAAGGGGATGATCGATGGCAAGCTGGAGCAGGCCAAGAGTGACACGCGCGTCTCGGCCTACAAGGCCAAGACCGCGATCCAGGCAGCGGGGGTCTCGCAGGAGATGGCAGCGCAGTTGGACGCCGTCACCGAGGCGCAGGTCAAGGCCAAGGGGAGCATCGTTCGCCCCACGGCTTTGCTGATCGACAAGAGCGGTTCCATGTCGGAGGCCATCGAGATCGGGAAGCAGCTCGGGGCGATGATCGCAGGCATCTGCGAGGCCGACCTGTTCGCGTACGCCTTCGACACCGTTGGCTATCCCATCGAGGCGGCCGGGTCGTCGCTGGCGGCATGGGAGCGCGCCCTCCAGGGCATCAACGCAGGCGGAGGAACCTCCTGCGGGGTGTCGGTCGAGATGATGCGCCGCGCGGGCCAGGTGGTCGAGCAGATCATCATGGTCACGGACGAGGGGGAGAACGCGGCCCCGCGCTTCGTCGAGGCGCTGAAGCAGTACCGTGAGGCGCTGAAGGCGGATCCGCACGTCGTTTTCGTCAAGACGCGGGGGGCGACCAGCCAGATGGAGACCGAGTGCCAGCAGGCGCGCATCGCCTACGACGCCTACCAGTTCAGCGGGGACTACTACTCGCTGCCGAACCTGCTCCCGATGCTGACGCGGCCCACCCGGCTGGACCTGTTGCTGGACATCATGGCGTACCCGCTCCCGAAGCGGAAAGCCGCGTAAACGGAAAGTCAAAAGTCAAAAGTCAAAAGTCAAAAGTAAACGACAAAGGACAAAAGTCATGGACATCGAGATTTTGCAGCGACAATTTAATAAGATTGGGGCGTTGCTCAAAGTCGATGTAGCGCCCAAGGAAGAGGGCTGGCGCTTCCCCATGCAACGCTCGCGCCGCGTCGCGGATTTCCTCCTCGATGTACGCGAGGTCCACGGTCGAGAGACGTTCCTGCTCACCGTGCATGAGGAAGCCCTAGACACCGAATTCCTACCGATCGATGTTCGCCCGCACGAGCGACACCTGCTCTTGCTGGCACGCACCCAAACCAAGCAGAAGTTCCTCTGCGGCCACGACGAGCGCCACTGGTTTGTCGCTCCCGTGCCCGAGGCGCGGAGCGTCACCACCGTGGCCGACGCGATGGATGCTCTCAAGCCGCAGGCTGTCGTGACCTCCCAGCGCGAGCATGGGGTCAAGGGCAAGAACTGGAACCGCCGCCACAACGAGGGGTTCATTCGCCAGGGAGAATGGTTTTTCCTGCCGCGCCCTCGCTTCCACCCGGACAACGAGCTGATGATCCTGCACAACGAGCCCATTCGACGCTCGGGGGGCTCGCCCCACATGGTCGAGTGGCTCTACCGGAGCGGCGGCACCACCGTCTATGTCTGTAACCAACACCCGAACGGGCTGACGGAGCCGCAGTATCAGGCGGTTATTCGTCAGAACCCGAAGGCAACCAAGTGGGCGTGGCGCGTGATGCAGCGCAACCCGCAGGTCTATGCGATGGGCAAGATTCGCCATCGCGACCACGCGACGGTCAAGCTTCTCTACTGGCACCTGGTTGTCATGAGTGGGGAGACGCGCAGCGGCAATGTGGTTTTTCTGGATTGACCGCCATGCATCTTGCACCCGCCGGAGGTGGCCGCAGCACCTCCATCTTCATGGGCAGGGGGCAGGGACGGGTCTCAGACCCGCCTCTGCTTCCTGCCCATTTCCATGTCATCTACCCAACAATAACAAGGAATTCCTACCTTGAGCCAGGACAACTTTGAGACAGACGAGTACGAATATTACCTGACGCGCTTCAACCTAGTTGACCGCGCGGAGCGACGCAGCCGCAAGGCATCCCAGGGGTCCAAAAAAGCACCCTCGCCCGTCGTTGAACGGGCCGAGAGCAGGGAGCTGGAAGAAGAGTTCACCACCACCTACCAGCCGGGCCGCTATGAAGAAGGCTGGCTCCTCTCCTCACTGAGGCCCTTCTACGACCAGGGTCTCATCAGCGATGTGCTGGCGCAGGTCAAGGGCGGCAAGGAGGCCAGCGTCTACCGCTGCGCGGGGCACCCCACGACGGGCCACGAGTGGCTGGCCGCTAAAGTCTACCGCCCGCGCAAGTTCCGCAACCTGCGCAACGACAAGATGTACCGCCAGGGACGCGAAATTCTCGGCTCCGATGGCAGCCCGGTCAAGAAGAACGATGATCGCGTGATGCGGGCCATCGGTAAAAAGACTGCGTTTGGCATGGAGGTGGCACACACCTCCTGGCTAATGCACGAGTACATCACGCTCCAGCAGCTACACCGCGCCGGGGCCGCTGTGCCCGAGCCGCTCGCCGTGGGCGAAAACGCCATCCTGATGAGCTACCTGGGTGACGCGCGCCGCGCCGCGCCCACGCTACACGAGGTTCACCTGGACCTTGATGAGGCCGAAGTGCTCTTTGCGGAGGTGCTGCGCAACATCGAACTGATGCTGACGCAGGGGCTGATCCACGGCGATCTCTCCGCCTACAACATCCTGTATTGGGAGGGAAAAATCACCCTGATCGACTTTCCGCAGGTCACGCGCAGCCAGAGCAATAGCGATGCTCGCTTCATCTTAGAGCGTGACCTTGCCCGCGTCTGCGATTATTTCGCGGGCCAGGGCGTTGCCTGCGACGCGGACACTCTCATCGAAGAGCTATGGCTACGCTACATTGGCCCCCAAGAGGAGGAACTATGGTTTCCGAGCGATATGTTCGACTGAGCAAGACGATGAGCTACCTGCTCCGTCACCGCCCCGACGAGGCGGGGCTGGTGCTCGACGAGGCGGGGCTGGTGCCCCTGAGCGAGTTCCTGGGGGCCATCAACAAGCGCTCGGGCTTCGGCTGGGTAACAGAGGTGGATATTCGTGAGGTGGTGGAAACCTCCGACAAAAAGCGCTTTCGGCTGGAGGAGGGGCAGATCGGGGCACGCTACGGCCACAACCGCGAGATCAACGCGGTCGATCCGGGCGAGCCCGTTGAGCCACCTGAGATTCTCTACCACGGTACCCCGCGCCGCGCCGTCGCCTTGATTCTCCAGCAGGGGCTCCAGCCGCAGGGGCGGCAGTTCGTGCATCTCTCGACGGGCGTGGAGACCGCCCAGATGGTAGGCTCGCGCCGGGACGAGCGGCCCACACTGCTTCGCATCCGCGCCGGGGACGCGCATCGAGATGGCATTCTCTTCTACGCGCCCACGCCTGACACCTACCTGGCCCCGCAGATACCGCCGGAATACATCATCGCACCGGAGGAACGTCAAACGTAATGCGTAAAACGTAAAACGGCACTTACGCTACACATTACGTTTCTGGTTCTGCTGGAATTTGTGGTATGGAAGAGGGGAAGCGTGCCATGCGAGCCCTCTCCCCGGCCTTCGGCCGCCCCTCTCCCGATTTCGGGAGAGGGGACACGG